>RDYY01000383.1 GCA_004293505.1 Sphingobacteriia bacterium
GAACATTATTTGAACAAACCTTATGGCGATGTCTGGCACAAGATGCGCACTTTAGCTTATACACAACATCCTTATCGCTGGATGACCATTGGGGCCGAGCTGAGCCACGTAGAAAACGCGACCATTGAAGACGTTAAATCATTTTTCTACAAACATTACCGACCCGTGAATGCCATTCTTACGGTGGCAGGCAATGTCAAAACAGATGAGGTAAAAAGATTGGCCGAGAAATGGTTTGGCCCCATACCCATGGGCACACCCTACCAACGAGAATTGCCCCAAGAACCGGTACAAACCCAGGCGCGGCGCTTGACTGTAAAGGCCAATGTGCCCGTAGACGCATTTGTCAAAACCTGGCACATGTGCGCCCGCAACCATGCTGATTACCACGCGGCCGACCTGATCACAGAAGTTTTGGGAGGCGGTGGATCTTCTCGCTTGTACCAATCCCTGGTCAAAGAACAAAAACTATTCGCCAACCTAGACTGCTACCATTTTGGTAGTTTGGATGCGGGGCTCATGACCATTGAAGGGAAATTGGTACATGGCGTATCGGCCGAGAAAGCCGAAGCCGCGGTGAATGCAGAGTTGGAAGCCTTTTTGGCCCAACCCATCAGCGACAAAGAATTGCAGAAAGTCATCAACAAAACCGAGTCGGCCATTGCTTTTGAAGACATGAGCATTATGAGCCGTGCCAGTAGTTTGGCCTTTTACCAACTCTTAGGCGATGCAGGCGAAATGAATACCGAATTAGACAAATACAGACAAGTCACCCCCACATCCCTGCAGAACCTGGCCCGGAATATTTTCCAGGAAACCAACAGCAACACATTGTATTACCTCTCTCAGCAGAATACCCTTTGATATGCTCGATCGATTCGTTCCGCCCCCCATTACCGATGCGGTGTCTTTTAACCTGCAACTAAAAGCTTGTGAAAAATTTTCACTCAGCAATGGCATTCCTGTGTACAGCATTGCTGCCGGTGCACAAGAAGTGGTAATGGTAGAATGGGTATTTGATGCCGGCAATTGGTACGAAGAAAAAAACATTGTGGCTGCCACCACCAATTATTTGATGAAGAATGGCACCACCCACAAAACGGCTTTCGAGATCAATGATTTTGTAGAGGGCTATGGTGCTTATTTGAACCGCTCTTGTTACAACGAAACAGCTACCATCACTTTGCATTGCTTGAGCAAGCATCTATCGGCTTTGTTGCCCATTGTGGCCGAGCTGATCATGGAAGCACAATTTCCGGAAGAAGAATTACAAACTTATCGGCA
>RDYY01000384.1 GCA_004293505.1 Sphingobacteriia bacterium
TTGTACAATTGCTTGTCGGCCCAATAGCGCCAGTTTTGCGCATTGGTGATGGAAGTGATTTCGCAAATACCGGGTTGATCGGCCCACATTTTCCGGCTCACCACTCCATGCAATTGAGAGACCCCATTGGCTTTGCGTGCAAAGAGGAGAGCAGCCAGCGAATGGTTGAACTGATCGTCTTTGATGCCCGTTAATTTGCGTACTTCATCAATGGTGAGGCCACAGAAATAACTCATTTTGTGGCAAAGATAGATGTCGTGTTTTTCGTTGCCTGCTTCTTCCGGGGTATGTGTAGTAAAGACCAAGTGGTCTTTTACTTTTTGCAGGTTCTTGAATTTGTTCAAGAGGTAAAAACCAGCAGAAATACCATGGGCTTCGTTCAGGTGATAGACTGCTGGGTTAAAGCCCAATTCGTCAATCAGCTTGGCCCCACCCACGCCCAATAAAATAAACTGGGCTACTTTGGTGGCTACATTGGCGTCGTACAATCGGTGGCTGATGGTTTGAGAAACATAATCGTTCTCAGGTAAATCAGTGCTCAACAAAAACAGGGGAGCAGACTGAAAAGTTTCAGGGTTTAAATACCATGCTTTGACCCAAACAGGGTGGTCATGGATCAAGATTTGAAACTTGATGCCTGTGTCTTCTAAGAAGCTGTAATGCTTCTCCATGAACATGGGCTGCAAGGTTTGGTCTTGGTTGCGGGTTTGGTCATAATAACCGTATTTCCACAAAATACCAATGCCAATCATGTTTTGGCGCAGTTCATAGGCACTGCGCAAATGGGATCCGGCCAAATAGCCCAAACCACCACTGTAAATTTTCAAGGGTTGGTGAACCGCAAATTCCATCGAAAAATAAGCGGCTTTTTTGGCGTATTGGTCATTGATGGGGTAAGGAACGTTGTACTGTCTAAAATTCATGAGGGTTGTTTTGTCTACAATCAGAATTGCAATATAGGGTTTTTAGATAAAATGTATTTTTTACACATTAATTTGCTTTTCGACGGGTGTAGAGGTCATTGAAACTGCACTTCATGCCCCTGTGGTTGCCGCAACTTCCTTGTTCGGTTACTTGGACCGAATTTTTAGAAAATTGAAACACCACTTGGCAAGCATCACCGTTTTGGCTAAACAGGCCTTTGTTGGGAGCACTCATCACCATTTCTCCTTTCAGCTCCCCTTTACAAGAAGATCCTGCTTTGTTGATGGACAGAAAGAATTGGTAGTGCTGGGGATCTTTGCCATCGCGAATGCTCAACAATTGGTCTGGTTTTTTCCCA
>RDYY01000033.1 GCA_004293505.1 Sphingobacteriia bacterium
ATTGGTCAAGAACAGCATCACTGATTTTGAAAAACAATACCATCACCGGTTACAGTTGAGCAAAGACAACAAAACATACCAAATCAATTTGAGCGACTTTAAACAATTGGGCAGTGACCAAACCATTGAAGCCAAGGATTTGACAGCTGTTGTATTCTCTTTTGAAAGCCGAGAAGGTAAAACCATTCAGTTGGATGGAAGCTTGTCCCAAGTGGCTTTTACCAAGCAGGAAGGCAACCCAGCTGCCATTGAAATACAAACAGGAGAAATCAATGTATATCCCAACCCTGTTTCCGGTAATCGCTTCATGGCCCAGATCAAGAGTCCCATACAAACCCAAGTTACCCTGCGCTTGACAGATGCCGCTTCCGGCAAGGTATTGTTCAATCGCGAAATAGCTTTGTCGAAAGGCACCAACAATGTACCCGTGCAATGGAACAGTGGGGTTGCCATGAGCATAGTTTTATTGACTGCCGATGGCAATGGGATCCGGATTCAACCCAAAAAACTGGTGATCCAACCTTGATTACACATTGAACTCAATCATGAACTTCACCAAAGCAGCAGGTGAATTCAATTGCAATTTCTGCATAATGTTTTTGCGGTGGGTTTCTACGGTGTAAATACTGAGGTGCAATTGGTCCGCTATTTGTTGATTGGTATAGGTTTGCTTCAAGTAAAGCAAAATTTCTTTTTCCCTTTTCGTGAGGTTGTATTTGCGTAAAAAGACGTCCATCTTTTTGAAAGCGTCTTCTAAAGGCAAGTCCTTTTGCGAATGAAAAACAGGAATTCCCTGGGCAACTTTTTGGATGGCATCGGTCAAATCGGCTCTGCTGCTGTTTTTCAGGATATAACCATCGGCCCCCATGCGCTTGGCTTCTTCCACCAACTTGGAATCGTTGTATGCCGTTAACATCAGGATGCGGACTTCCGGAAAAGATTGCTTCAAGTATTTGATGGTGTCTAACCCATTTAAATTGGGCATGTTAACATCCAACAAAATGACATCGGTTTTGGTGTTTTGCGTCAACAAATACAAGAGCTGCTTGCCGTCATTGGCAATGCCCACTATGTTGAACAAATCACTGTTGCCTAAAATCATTTTTAAACCATCCACAAACAAAGGATGGTCATCAGCAATCATTAAATCAATTTTTCCCTCCATTGTACCAAATTGTATTTTTTCAATATACATCATTTTACCGGAACGAACTGAGACCCAGCAAAACAGGGATAGGTTTTTATTTTGTACCGGCCATCTTCCCAATAAGTTTCAGCCCAACAATATTTGGCACCAGGCCTGTCATCGTTTTTTAATTGAGGCACGTACCAAAGCACCAAAGGCTTATCTACTATGTTTTCCCGTTGGGGCTCCATGAATTTTTCCGGCCCTTGTTGATGGTCGGTATTGCAACAGGGCCCAATGGTAATCAAGTCCCTTTTGCCCTCGTCTTTGTCTTTGTGGTCAAGGGTGACATAAACATAAGGTTGGTCTCCCCTGCCCCCATCCTTGAATTGACCTGCCCCCAGTTCCATGCCATAAGACTGGGCTTTGTCCCTTTGGATGCGAAAAGCAAAAGGAGATCCTGTTGGTGGCGAAACAATGGGGCCTACCCAGTTTTCGTTGTTCCACACCTGCCATTGACCCCCCTTTTTGGCCGCTGCGAATTGTTGTTTTTCGCCAGCAAAAGCAATGCGAAAAACCGGTCTATACGTACCATTGTTACCGCATCCCCTGCCAATGCTCCCAGCGCTCACCCTGAATCGGCCATCTTTGTAAAAAAAATAGCGTTGGGAATAGCTGTAATTACACGGTGTGGGCCACAGTTCGCTGTAAAACAATTGTTCTAACATAAAGCCCACAGTACTGTCACCTTCCACTACCTCAACTACTTTGGGGGGATCAGTGGCCACTACAGCAGCTTGGCTAAAAATGGGACAACCAATGGCGTCACTGTAGCCAAATCCATCGGTACCAGAATAATTGACGTGCCAGTCTACCAATTTGGCAGAACGCAGCACAGGCGAATCTTTGAAGCGAACATCGGAAATTTGCAACCCATCAGAAGACGTAATGACATAGTCCATTTGCCAACCCATTTGCTGCAAGTGATTGACTTGGTCACAATATTTGTCCGCTAAATTTTCATTTTGCAATTTTCTTTCTGTTGCTACTTGTGCGGCACCATCTTTTCCCAGATCAGTCCACCGCAACCCTACCAAGCGCAAATCAGTCAGGTCTACAATGGCCCACAAAGCTTTGTTCCCTTGCACAAAAGTGGGTGCCACACAAAGGTGCTGGGAACGTTCACATCGGGTCCTGTTCAAAGAAGTTTTGGTATTGGACATGACAGGCAAACTGGCCGAAGGTTTGAAACCCAATGCCCTTTCCACTTCTGGGTGTTGGGTAGCAATTTGAATGGCCAGTGTATTGAGATCAGCAGGGATGTCGGCTTGGGCTTGTGGAAAATGGTCCACACTCAATACTTTTTGTTGCAGCAAATCAACAATGGCTACTGTGGTCAGGTTCAACGCATAATTGTACAATTCTACCCGCCAAAGGTTTCCTTGCATAGATACCATGCCAGGCCGCAAATCGCCAGGACGGGCTGGATACACACTAAAAACCTCTGACAACAAGGGTTTTCGCGTACCCTGCTCAAATAAATATTGGGTAAAGTAAGCATTGTCGAGTGCCAAAGCCTGCGCTTCCAACACCCGTTGATCAGGGGCCACTATAATTTTTTTAACCGGTTGGGCCAACCTTAAAACACTGTCCATGGTGCGCTTTCTGGCGACAATAAATACGGCTGTGTCTTGTGGGGCCAAGGTAAAAACCTCGGGCCTGGCTTCAGCTGTAAACACTGCAGCAGGCTTTGAAGCAGAAAGCGGCCGCTTGGTCTTGGGCAATTGGTTTTGTCCCCAGGCTGGTACCAAAACAATTATCAAGGCAACCAATAGTGTAATGTTTTGAAAACGTATTTGCTGCATAGTCCGCCAAATTATTCAGAAGAATAAGGATTGTTGAAATAAGGGTTTTTAAAATAGCTGGTATCGGTAAAGCTATTCAAAAAAGCCACTAGGTTTTTTTGTTCTACTGCTGTTAATGTATATCCTTTTGCAAGGAGCAATGAAGACAGATCGGGCCAATCTCCTGCATGCCCATAAGGAGCTGTTATTGCCACATTGCGCAAATCAGGAACCCGAAAACTGTCCGTGCCAGGAGGCATTAAAAGAGAAAGGGGCTGAAAAGCAACAAAGGAAAGTTTCTGGGGGGCCCAAACATGGCATTGCCCACAGGCCAATCTTTTGGAATAGAATAAATTTTTACCCTGCACTGCATCTTTATTTAATGAGGTTTTTTTCTGTAAATACTTATCGTACCGCGATTGAAAAGAAACCAATTGCGATTCATAGGCCACTAAAGCCGCCAAAATATTTTTCCACTGTGTGGGTTTATCAGGTCCAAAGATGGCAGCAAATCGCTCTTTGTAAAATGCCACCCCGGCCAAGCGTTCTGGCAAGGTATCGGATTCGTCCAACCAGCCCAATTCTGGCGGGTGTTGGTTGAAAATGGGGTTCCGCAGTTGTTGTGGCAAGGTCTTTACACCAGGGCTTTGCCAACCCAATGGGGTGCGAAAAACAACGTTTATCAAAGAGGGTGCGTTGTGGGCAACTGATTCCCCGGTAGACCCCACCGAACTGCGGTACCCATCGGTAAAAGACCTTTCGGGTGCATGGCAGGAAGCACAAGATTTTGTTTGGTTTTTGGAAATTCTGTTGTCAAAAAACAACCAGTGCCCCAAATCGGCCAAGGCTTTTTCTTGGCTGTTGAGAGGGCTTTCCAACACTTGCCCCCCGGGCTGAGCAACCGATGGACTTTTCTCAACAACAATGAAACCATGGCCCACAAAAATGAAAGCTGCAGCCAGAACACCCACTACTGCCAATCGATTAATTGCCATGATTTTTTGTTTGGGTTCCACCTAAAATGGTAATGGGTCTCTGGTTTTTCGCTGGCAGCTTGTAAATTGTATTCAAAGGCAATCCCACTCACAATCAATTCTCCATCGTTCATCCTGATTTTCTTGGCCTTGTCGTCTCCATTGGGTCCCAAGCCATTTAGGTTTACTTCTAGCCGCAAGGATTGTCGATCCCATTTGCCATTTTTAGCATACAACATGGAAAAGACTTTACTGGACCTACTGCTGCCAAAATAAATTCTTTTTTTTTCGTTTTCATCATAAGCAACATACAAACCCAAGGCATCCACCTGGGGATAAACGTCCACTATTTTTTTGTCTTTTACATTCAACAAATAAATTTTACCCTTCTCCTGTTGGCGACCAGAACCACTGAGGTCAGATACCACCAACTGATCACTGGAACAATCGTAATGTAATCCCAATAATCCAAATGGATTGCGCAGGCCATTGTCAGGGTTGGCTGGAAAGCGATAGAATGCTGACATTCGCCCCGTTGACCCTTCAATGCGGTAGAGGGTATTTCTTTTTTCCATTGGATTGAATTGTAGGGTAATGCGTGGCGCGGGAACAGTGTAAATGTTGCCGTTGAAATCGGTCGTGATACTGGCCAAATAACCCGCTTCTTTCCAAGCCGGATCTTGGTAAACAGTTTGTCGGGGACCATTGGGCAGGGGCTTTGTTGCATTCTCCTGCTTTTGATACACCACCAAGGCCAAACCCATTTTGTTTTTTTCAGAAGTACTCAGTGCTGTCCACTCGGGGTCAAAACCCAGGGTTCTGACAAAAGCCGGCATCTGTTGACAGGGTTTGATTTCTCTTTGTCCCCAAGCGATAAGTGGCAGGAAGAGGCAAAAAACTACCCAAGTCATGGTATTTTTTGAAGCCGAGAAAAAAAGTGAAATAATGTAAGACATTAATATTTTATCATTTATGTAAATCAATAATTAACAATACTTAAAACAAATTGAATTAAAATAATATTTTATAAATCCAGCCCAAAGGGGGTTAAAAAGGACAAAATTCACTGAAACCCTTTACAGACTTAACCTATTAATAATAATTGCTATTTGTTGAATGACCAAATTTCTGTATTTTTACATTGAAATCCGTATATCCTTTCCAGGTTGTTCACAGTTGTGTAAAAACTTTTGTGCGACGACTGAAATTCCGCCCCCC
>RDYY01000385.1 GCA_004293505.1 Sphingobacteriia bacterium
CCAAATACTTAAAAATACATCTCGGTTTAGTAGCTGCCAGTGATAAATTAAATCGATATTACTGAAAAATTTCAAGGCTAAGGCCAGTTCAATAAACCCAAAACAAACCTTTACACTATTTAACCAGCCACCGCTTTTGGGTAGGTTTTGTAGTAGGCTAGGGAAGAAGGCAAAAAGACTAAAAGGAAGGGCCAAACCAATGCTAAAACCAAGCATACCTATTACGGGTGCCATGGTGATGCCTTCGCTACTTGTTTGTCCTAACAAGGTTCCTACAATGGGGCCTGTACAAGAGAAAGAGACTATAACTAGTGTAATGGCCATGAAAAATATGCCTACTAAACCACCTTTACTGGCTTTGCCATCGGCCGTATTGGCCCAGCTGCTAGGTAAACTAAGTTCAAACGCACCAAAGAATGATGCTGCGAATACCAAAAAAACCGCAAAAAATACAAAGTTGGCAGTGGCGCTAGTACTTATGCTATACAAGGCTGTGCTACCAAAAGCTAGCGTAATTAATAAAGTAGGAATGGTGTAAATAAGGATGATACTGGCACTATACAGCAAAGCATTCCGTATACCCATCGCCTTGCTGCCGCTACGTTTCAGGAAAAAACTTACGGTAACAGGTATAAGTGGGAACACACAGGGTGTAAATACCGCTAGCAGTCCACCCAATAAGCAATACAAGAAAATGCTCGATAAGCTACCATCTGTACCACCAGTTTCGCTAGTATTGGCGGTGGTAGGATTTGCAGGCAAAGGCACCCGTATAGTGCTTACACCCGTGGGGTAATTGTCGCCATTTTTGGCTATCCAGTTAATAGAGGCTTCAACACTTCCGGTAGTAGTATCGGTAATGATGATGGTTTGTTCATAACTACTAGAATCGGTTGCCGTTATTAAATTGCTATCACTTGTAGCCGCTGATTTTGTGGCGGTATTGGCTAGTACTTGGGCGGTACTTTGCAGGCTTTGTGTAGGTTTTAAATTCCAACTAACAGAGCTTGCAATGGCAGTATCTGCAATGGTGCCCGCTTGCCATAATACAAAGCTGTAGGGTGCTATGGGTTTGGCCAAAATTGTTACCGTAAGGGCACTATCGTTCTGCCATTTAGCCGTATAAGAAAACTGCACCGGATTTGGTTCCTGTGCAGCTGCTAATAAGGCAAAAAAGCCTGCAAAAAAACTTAGTAGAAATGCTTTCATGTGATATTTATTTGATGGCTATAGAAAACGATTTTTTGCTTGGTGGCAAGCATTTTTCATCGTCGCATAGC
>RDYY01000392.1 GCA_004293505.1 Sphingobacteriia bacterium
AATGGCTCCATCAGTTTGGGACAGGACCATTTGTTGTGGGGTTATGGCCAAAATGGCCGCATGGTATTGAGCGAAAGAGCACCTGTATATCCTTATATCCGGTTGGACTACCAACCCTTGAAATGGCTCCGGTTTCATTATGCCCACTCTTGGTTGCAATCCAATTTGATTGATTCGGTCCACCGCTATCCCACCACGGGTGGCACACCCCCCGACTACCGCGAAAGGTATATTCCCAAATTCATGGCCACCCACAGCCTACAATTTACGCCCACCAAAGGTTTGGACATAGCCATAGGGGAATCCATTGTGTACAGCGAGTCCTTGGACATTGGCTTTCTGATGCCTTTGAACTTCTTTAAAATTTATGACAACAACCGCAGCAACTATAATTTACAAGCGGGTTCCAATGGCCAATTCTTTTTGGGCATCAGCAGCCGAAACCACCTGAAAAAGACCCATCTATACGCTACTTGGTTCATTGACGAAGTTCGTTTTGGGGACATTTTTAACAAGAAGACCCGGCGCAATCAATTTGGGTACAACATAGGCGCCAGTGTAACCGATGTTTTTTTGCCCTATTTGACCCTGTCGGCCGAATACAGCAGGATCAATCCCTTTGTGTACAGCAACTTGATTCCTGCGCAGCTCTACACCCACCACGATTATTCCTTGGGGGATTGGATGGGCAACAACAACGACCGATGGAATGTACAAGTTCAATATACGCCCATCCCCAAACTCAGGACCCTGTTGCGTTTTAACCAAATGCGCAAGGGTGGACCAGGCAATGTTTTCTTGCAATACAATGCCGTCCCCCAGCCCGAATTCTTGTTTGACTACCAAAAAAAGAGACAAGACGTATTTTTCCAAGTGCGGTACGAGTGGCTGAACAGTGTTTACTTCAATGGGTCATACCAATGGCAAAACCAAACCTTGGCCAATGGTCAAAACCAGCGCGGCAGCACCATTCAATTGGGTTTACAGGTAGGATTGCGCTAATTTTACAGCACCTACATGAGCATAGATACTGTTTTGGACCAATTAGCGCAGGAAGTGAAAGCCAGCGGCAATGACAATGACCTGTCTTATTTTCTGTACCACAGGCTGCGGTTTAAAAAAATGGCTGAATCCATCACCCGGCGCGTACCCACTGGCAGTACCGTTTTGGACACAGGCAGCCATTATTTGCATTCCGCTGTATTGTTGACATCATTGGGCTATCGGGTTACTTGCATGGATGTTTCTGCCTTTACCCAATTGGATTTTGTGCGCCA
>RDYY01000393.1 GCA_004293505.1 Sphingobacteriia bacterium
CCCCCTACCACTATTCTTTTTTTGTTTTTGCTCTCTTCAAAAATGTATTCGGGAAAAGAATAAAGTTTTAAACCCAAAGCTTGGGCTTGGGCTATTTCGGGGTTATCGGCCTTGGCATGCATGCCCAAAATGACGGCATCGGCATCAGCAGGGATGTTTTCGGGGAACCACCCCATGGCAGGGGGTAAAATTCCTTCTGCCGCCAAATTGCTGGCAGCAGGTTCAAAAATTTCGTCGTCTGAGCCACTGACCTGGTAGCCTTTTTTGTGCAAAGCAATGGCCAATTGGTGCATGACACTGCCCCCAATCGAAATAAAATGGACTTTCATGGCGTTATTTGGGTATACAGGTGGATTTTTAACAATTGTAAAGACCCTTCCAGGCAGCGCAGATGGCGTTCCTGGCTATCTTTGTACAAACGCAAAATACATCCTAAACCTGTAGAAATGAACCGCATATGAAAAAGATTCTCCTGGGTTTTTGCCTTTTAGTGGCTTGCGTTGTATTGGTTTCTTCTTGTGCCAGCACCAAGGGCCGAGGTTGCCCCACCACCAATCCCCGCTATTTCAGGGGTTAGGGCCCAGCCAGTAGTTGGAGCCTATTCCTTAATTTTGCACAAAAAAACCATGGAGTGGAAGGCTTTGAACAATGAAGCAGATTTGGATGCCTTGGTGGCCCAGTCTTTTCAAAAACCCCAATTGATTTTTAAGCACAGTACCCGTTGCAGCATCAGTTCCATGGCCTTGAACCGCATGGAAAGAGCCGAAACACCCAACAGCATCGATTTTTATTTGTTGGACCTTTTGCAACACCGCAGCCTTTCCCAAAAAATTGCCGACCAATTTCAGGTCTACCACGAATCGCCCCAAGTATTGTTGGTACAAAAGGGCGAGTGCGTTTACGATGAGTCTCACCAAGGGATTCAAATGGATGAAATTCTGTCCCAACTTAACCCCTAAACCTTTTCCATGAACTTGACCATTTTTGGCGCCACCGGCATGGTGGGCAAACAGTTGGTGAACCAAGCTTTGTTCAAAGGTTTTTCGGTTACAGCTTTTGGCCGAAATGTAGACAGTTTAATAGACCGCGACAACCGCAACGATTTGTTGATTGCCCGCAAAGGATATGTGTTTGATGCCCATGATGTGCAAGAGGCTTTGCAAGATGCCGACGCTGTGATCTCTGTGTTGGGTGGGGCTTTTGATGGATCCGACCAAAGCCGCAGCCTGGGCCTGAAAAACATCATTGCCCAAATGAAAACCCGCCGCATCAACCG
>RDYY01000394.1 GCA_004293505.1 Sphingobacteriia bacterium
TCGGGTCAATTCTCCGGGTGGCTCGGCCCTGGCCAGTGACGTGATTTGGCGCGAAATCAGTTTGTTGAAAAAGAAAAAACCAGTGGTGGTCAGCATGGGCGATGTGGCAGCTTCTGGTGGCTATTACATTGCTTGTAACGCCGACCGCATTTATGCCCAACCCAATACCATTACGGGTTCCATTGGGGTATTCACGGTCATCCCCAATTTTTCCCGCTTTTTGGAAAACAAGATAGGCATCAGTTTCGATGGGGTCAAAACAGCGCCCTATGCCGACATGATCAGTGCCCAAAGACCCCTCACGCCTGTAGAGAAAGGTTTTGTGCAAGCAGGGGTGGATTCCATTTACTACACGTTTACGTCTCGGGTGGCTGAAGGAAGAAAAGCCAGCCTGGCTGCTGTGGACAGCATCGCGCAGGGAAGGGTCTGGACCGGTAAGCACGCCAAACAAATTGGACTGGTAGATGAACTGGGTGGGTTAAATGCTGCTATCGCTGGTGCTGCCCAATTGGCCCAGTTAAAAGCCGGCCAATACCGCATCAAGGAATTTCCTGAACCCAAATCCTTTTTGGAACAAACCCGCTGGATGAAGAAAAACATCGCCATTCCCCAAACCCGCCTGCCTTTTCAAATTTCTGTTCCTTAAGTTTTTTATGTCTGCACCCTATAGTCAAATCAAGGCCATGTTGGCCATCAGCAAAGGAAGCCTGAAAGCCATTTTTCGCAGCCCCTCAGCAGTTGTTTTCTCCATTGCTTTTCCCTTGATTTTTATTTTGGTCTTTGGTTTCATTGGGGGCAGCGGCAAGATATCGGTCTCCGTTGCTTTGTCGCCCCAGGCCGATACCCTCAATCCCTTGTACAAAGCTTTGTCCCAGGTGCCGGGTTTAAAATGGGTCAAAAAATCGCCCGAAAAAACCAAAGAAGATTTGGAGAAAGGACGCATCACAGCCGTCATTGACATTCGCAAGCCTGTAGAAGTTGGTGGACCGTATCAGATTAAATTGACTTCTTCCGACGCGGTCAATCCCCAAAACTTACAAGTGATCCAATCCATCTTGAGTGCCATGATCACGGGCATCAACCAACAAATGAATCCCACGGCCAAAAGTTTTGCCGTGGTGTCCAAAGAAGTGCAACAAATTCCGGGTCGGGTCTACCGCACCATTGATTTTATTCTGCCCGGTCAATTGGGCTTCTCGCTCTTGAGTGCCGGTGTTTTTGGGGTGGCGTTCTTGTTTTTTAATTTACGCCAGCAGTTGGTGCTCAAGCGTTTTTATGCCACGCCCATCCAAAGGCCCTATATTGTTTTGGGTGAAACCCTTAGCCGGGTAGTGTTTCAAATGGTCACGGCCATCATCATCATCGGCATTGGGCATTTTGCTTTTCAATTTACCTTGGTCAATGGTTGGATCACGTTTGCCAACATCATGGTGTTGAGTTTTGTGGCCTTGATTTTGTTCATGGGATTTGGTTTTATCGTGAGCAGTGTGGCCAAGAACGAATCGGCCATTCCTCCTTTTGCCAACCTGATCACCATGCCGCAGTTTTTGTTGGCAGGAACATTTTTTTCCATTGATGCTTTCCCTTCTTGGTTACAACCCTTGTGCAAGGTTTTGCCCTTGACACATTTCAATACGGCCATGCGCAACATCTCTTTTGAGGGAGCTTCTTTGGCCGATTGTTTGCCCGAATTGGGCATCATGGGGCTTTGGATTGTTGGGGTATATGCCGTGGCTTTTAAAACCTTTAAATGGGAATAAGATGCGTGTCATTAAATTAGGTGCCCTCAGTGTCGTCTTTCTTTTTTTATTGGTCATGGGCAT
>RDYY01000395.1 GCA_004293505.1 Sphingobacteriia bacterium
AGGATCATCATGGCAAACCACATGGGCACGTGAAAGAAGAAGTTCCTGATGGATTCACCCATGCGATCGTCCAAACGGGGTACTTTTACGTAAAAGCCATAGCTGCAGGTATAGACCAATAAGACAACAGCCAGAATTTTCCACCAATGCTTTTTCACCATAATAGGCCGCAAAAATAGGACAAGCCAACCCAAAAGGCGGTTGAATGTGTATTTTTTACGCAATTATCCACAGCTGCCCCACAAGTGAACCGCTTTAAGCAAAATCTCGTGTTTTTCAGTATCTTTGCCCACTTTTATTTATTCATGCCGTAACATGAAGCCCTTATTGGCACCCATTGTGGTGCTTGTCCATCTGTTGCGGCCAAAAACAGATTGGTTACATGAAATTATCCCAGTTCAAGTTTGACCTTCCCCTGAACCTCATTGCCCAAAACCCCACCAAAAGAAGAGAAGACAGCCGGATGATGGTGGTGGACCGCAAAAGCGGACACATGGAAAACAGGCATTTCAAGGACATCCTGGAATATTATGATGACAAAGATGTTTTCGTTGTCAACAACACAAAAGTATTTCCTGCCCGGATGTATGGCCGCAAAGAAAAAACCGGAGCAAAAATTGAAGTTTTCTTACTCCGTGAATTGAACAAGCCCAATCGGCTTTGGGACGTGATTGTAGATCCTGCTCGTAAAATCAGGGTCGGCAACAAATTGTATTTTGGTGACAACGAAGAATTGGTAGCAGAAGTCATTGACAACACCACCAGCCGGGGACGAACCATTCGTTTTCTTTGGGACGACAACGACGAGAGTTTCAAAAAAATGTTGGAATTTTTGGGAGAAACACCCCTGCCCAAATACATCAAGCGCAAACCCGACGAAGAGGACAAAGAACGTTACCAAACCGTTTATGCCAAACACGAAGGGGCTGTGGCTGCGCCTACTGCTGGCTTACACTTTAGCAAAGAATTGATCAAGCGTTGTGAAATCCAAGGCATCCGTTTTGCAGAAGTTACTTTGCATACAGGATTGGGAACTTTTCGCCCCATTGAAGTAGAAGACCTGAGCAAACACAAGATGGACGCCGAATACTATGCCATCGACAACCAAGCCTGTGCCATTGTCAACAAAGCAAAAGAAAATGGCCGTCGCATCTGTTCCATTGGCACCACTACCATGCGGGCCATGGAAAGCAGTTTTACCGCTCAGCAATTGTTGAAACCCAGTGAAGGTTGGACCAATCACTTTATTCACCCCCCTTATCATTTTAATGTAGC
>RDYY01000396.1 GCA_004293505.1 Sphingobacteriia bacterium
CTAAAATCGGCTTCCAACAACCAAACAGGTTTGCCTTGGAGGCGATGGGCCGATTCTTTGCTGTTGATGCCTTCTAATTTCACCGTAGACTCTGTGTCGGTCTGCGCTTTGGCACCTTCTAAAAAATAAGGAATATAAGATCCCTTGAGCTCTTCTACAAAGAGGGCTTTCAAGTCTTTGAATGCTGATTTTTTGCCCAAAGAATGAACCAAAATCAGTTCTCCTTTGAGGCCAAAACTGGCAGCTAATTTTCCAATGTGGATGTATTCCTGCATGGGCTATAGGTGACAAGAAAAAGGGCTGGAAATTCCAGCCCTTTTCAATGGATTTGAGGCAATTAAGCTTCTGCAGCTTCGTCGGAAGCAGCAGGGGCAGCAGCTTCTACAGCTACTTCTTCTACTTTCTTCACAACGGGTACATACGCTTTCTTCGCGCGAATTTTGCTCTTGTGTTCTTCGTTGCGACGGTTCACTTGGGCTTCGTGCTCCACATGCCATTCTTGGAATTTGGTCATGGCGGCTGCATCATCAAACAGGCCCAGTTTCACCCCACGCAAGAGGTGTTTCAGGTACAACACTCCTTTGAAAGAAAGGATGCGGCGAACGGTGTCGGTGGGTTGTGCACCTTTGTTCAACCACTCCAATGCTTTCTGGCGGTCCAGCTGGATGGTAGCGGGAACGGTCAGGGGATTGTAGGTACCAATCTTTTGGATGAATTTGCCGTCTCGGGGAGCACGGGCATCGGCCACAACAATGAAGTAGAAGGGTCTCTTCTTGCTTCCGTGACGCTGAAGTCTCATTTTTACTGCCATAAAATAGAAATTTAAAGGCGTTTACAATTTGGATTATAGGGCTGCAAATATAGGTTTTTTTACCAAAAAAACAAAGCCTTAACGGCGCATGCCCGGCAAACGCCCGCCCATGGGCATGTTGTTCATCATTTTCATCATTTGCTTCATTTGCTCAAACTGCTTCATGAAGGCATTTACTTCGGCCATGTCCTTGCCACTGCCTTTGGCAATCCGGGCCTTGCGGGTGGGATTGAGCAAGTCGGGATTGGCCCTTTCGGCGGGGGTCATGGACCGGATCATGGCTTCAATGCCTTTGAAAGCATCGTCGTTGATGTCCACATCCTTGATGGCTTTGCCCACGCCAGGAATCATGCCCATCAAGTCTTTCAGGTTGCCCATTTTCTTGATCTGCTGCAATTGGTCCAAAAAATCCTGGAAATCAAATTGGTTTTTGCGGATTTTTTTCTCCAGTTTTTTGGCTTC
>RDYY01000034.1 GCA_004293505.1 Sphingobacteriia bacterium
GGCCATGACCGCACCATCTTTGTCGGTGACTTGTTCAAAATGGTCAATCACGGACATGTCGTAATTCTCTGGCACAAAGTCTTCGCCAAATCCTTCGCTAATGTAGGGGTGTACATAGGACATGTCAATTTTACCCGTTTGGTAATAATGGGTCAACAAACTGCCGTATACATCAATGGCCCAAACTTGGATATTGGGATTTTTTTCTTTTAAATATTGTGCGGTTCCCGTAACCGTTCCCCCTGTGCCAGCCGTGCAAATAAAATGGGTGATCTTCCCCTCGGTCTGTTCCCAAATTTCTGGCCCCGTGCTTTCATAATGTGCCAATCGATTGGCCAGGTTATCGTATTGGTTGCAGAGATAGGCATTGGGAATTTCCTTGGCCAGTCGACGGGCAACAGAATAATAGCTGCGCGGATCATCAGGCTCTACATTGGTGGGGCAAACAATTACTTCGGCCCCCACCGCTTTGAGGATGTCCATTTTTTCCTTGCTCTGTTTGTCGGTTGTGGTAAAAATGCATTTATACCCCTTGACGCAAGCCGCCAAAGCCAATCCCATGCCCGTGTTGCCACTGGTGCATTCAATGATGGTGCCGCCTGGTTTCAGCAATCCTTTTTCTTCGGCTACTTGCACCATTTTCAAAGCCATCCGGTCTTTGATGGAATTGCCTGGGTTAAAATAATCCACTTTGGCCAAGACAGTAGCCGGTAAGTGTTTGGTAATTTTATTCAATTGGATCAAGGGCGTTTGGCCGATGGTTTCCAAAACATTTTTCTTCCACATGGTCAGGGGTTCGGTTTATGGGGTTGAGTGGTATCTGTTGTCGACGCTGAATTTTGCTGGAAATTTCGGGCTAATCTTTGAATAAAAAGCCATCACTTGTTCCAATGTTTTTTCGATGGTAGTGGGCTGGACCATGCCGCCAATGCCTGCTTTTTTCTTTGCATAGTCTACATATCCAAATAGAATGGGAACTTGCGCTGCTTCTGCCACATAATAAAATCCTGTTTTCCATTCCTTTCTCAAACTGCGGGAACCTTCAGGGGTAATGACCAGCACCAATTCTTCTTGTTCTGCAAACAATTGGGCCATGGCTTCTGTGGCACTGGGTCTTTGTCCGTTGGATTTGGGGCTTCTGTCAATGGGAATGGCGCCCAAAGGTTTCATGATCAAAGAAAAGGGAAAACGCATCCACTCTTTTTTGACGGTGAAACGAATCTTGATGCCATATTGGGCAAAAGCCGCCATGGTATACCAAAAATCCCAATTGCTGGTGTGGGGGGCTGCCAAAATAAGGCAACGCTTTATCTCGGGTGGCAATTGGTCATCCAAGGTCCATCCCTGCAAACGAAAAATAAAACGACAAATCAATTTGAGCATGGCAAAACAATAAAGTGCATTGAGCCTTACGCAGTGGGTGCAGCAAAAGCCTTGGCCAGGTTCTCACAAAACTGTGTTTCCACCATTTTGACGGCCAATGAAACCATATTCGAAAAAGCTTTGGCAGAACTGATGCCATGTCCTATGATGACGGGCTTGTTTACCCCCAGGACAGGCGTTCCGCCGTAATTTTCATAATGAAATCGGCCAAAAAAATCATCCTCAGCTTGGCCCCGCTGAACCGCCGCATCATAAACAGACTCGGCCATTTTCAACACAATATTGCCGGTGAAACCATCACAGACCATCACATCGGCTTTGTCGGCAAAAAAATCGCGGCCTTCTATGTTGCCCACAAACTGCAAGGCCGTTTGCGCTTTCAAAAGGGGATAAGTGGCTTGGGCCAAAATATTTCCCTTGCCTTCTTCTTCCCCCACATTCACCAAACCTACCTTGGGTTGGTCAATGCCCAGAATGTGTTGGGCATACAAGCTGCCCAAACGGGCAAATTGTTCTAAGTGTTCGGGTTTACAATCGGCGTTTAAACCCACATCCAACAAGACTCCCGTTCCACCCTTTAATTTGGGCATGATGGTGGCAATGCTGGGACGCAACACGCCGGGAGAGGGCTTGATGGAAAACATGGCACCCACCAACATGGCGCCGGTATTGCCCGCGCTGATGAAAGCATCTATTTTGTTTTGGGCCAACAGCTGAAAGCCCACAGCAATGCTGGATTGGGGTTTTTCTTTGAGGGCCTTGGTAGGGTGCTCGTGGTAGCCGATGGTGTCGGGGGCATGTACCACATGCAAAAAAGGTGATGAAAGACCCTCTTCTGCCAATAAAGCAGACAAGGTTTTTTCATCACCTATGGCGTATAGCTGTGCATTCACACCAGTATCCTGCAAAAATTGTTGGAGACCTTTTACTGCAGCCAAGGGTGCAAAGTCTCCCCCCATCATGTCGATTCCGATGTTCATAGAGGCAAGCTAAGACAAAAATTGGTTACAAGCGGACAAGCCTAATTTAGGCTTTCAAAGGTGCTTTTTCAGCCACCAATTTTCCTTTGTAATACAATTTGCCTTCGCTTACGTGGGCACGGTGGCGCACGTGGGTCTCACCAGTGGTACCATCTTTGCTCAGGGTTACTTCCTGGGCAACATAGTGGGTTCTTCTTTTGGCACTGCGCTGTTGCGAATGTCGGCGTTTGGGATTAGGCATTGTTCAAAATTTAATATTCAAAAATCTTACTCTTCTAAATTTTTAAACTGGTCCAAACCTTTCCAGGCAGGGTTACCAGTGCTTTGACGGGCTTCTTCTTCCATTTTTTTCAGCAGGGCAAGGGCTTCCAAATTGCATTTGGCGCCACCATACTCTTCTGGTTTGCACATTTTTTGTGCCGGGATGCTCAGTTGGACAAACTCATAGATCCAATCTTGAACGTGCAAATGGCTTTCCCCACGAGAAATGTAAAACACATCGGGGTCTTCTTCTTGCTCGTTCATGGCGGCTGGGTCTTCTACCAGTTTTACCAGCAAGTGGAATTCTTCCCAGAGCTGGAAAACCAAAGGATTGCCACAGCGATCACAACCGGATGCTACCTGGCCATCCACGTCAAACTTGAGTTGCATGAATCCATTCTTTTTGTCCAGGCTCAGGGTGAGCTTTGCCGAACATTGGTTGAATTCCTGCGGTCCATACTGTTGAAAGAACTGATCGTCTACCCTGTATTCGAATACATGTACACCCGGTTTCAAACCCACAAACGCTATCTCAAATTCCCGGCTGTGACGCATAACCGAATTTTAGGGCTTGCAAAGGTAGTCATTCTGCGCCACCTATCCAAGGGAAATCGAAATGGGTCCAGGAGAAGGGATTTTGGGGGGTAAAAACGGCTTAACTTGACCCCGAATCTGTGCTTATGGTTTTGCCGATTTCCCGGTTTTGGTACAAATTTTCATTGTTTTTAGCCTGTTTGCTGGTTTTTTGGGCTGGATTTTACCCGGAATGGGTAGAAAAATACTATGCCCAAGCATTTTACCCACATTGGAGCAGGACCCTGCGCTTTTTGTTGGGAAACATCCCCTTTTCCCTGGGTGACTTGGTCTATGGCTTGGCTTTGCTGCTTCTTTTTTGGGCGATTGGGCGGATGGGAAGGGACTGGGGGCGGATGGGATTTCGCTCAGCCAGCTGGTTGTGGTTGGGCAAAATATTGCATGCCCTGCTCTGGGTTTACCTTTTGTTTTCCCTTTGCTGGGGCCTTCTTTATGTGCGGCCCAGTCTGGGAACGCGGTGGCAGTTAAAACCCGTTGCTTATCAAAAAGAAGACATCCGCCGCTTGACCCTTTCCTTGTTGGACAGTACCCGCAAATACCGCCAAAGGTTGGGTACGGAAGCTGTGTGGCGCCCTTGTAGGGATAGCTTGGTGCCTTGGACCCTATCGGCCTATGCCCCCTTGGCCTTGGCCCAACGCACCCCTGCCTTGGACCAAGCTTCGCTCAAACCCAGCTTGTTCGGGGCTGTGGGTGATTGGGTGGGCTATACAGGTTATTTTAACCCGTTTACGGGAGAAGGACAGTACCGAGCCGATTTACCCTTTGTGTTGCAACCCTTTGTTGCCTTGCACGAAACAGCCCACCAATTGGGCTATGCGCCCGAAGATGAAGCCAGTTGGGTAGCGTATACTGCTGCCTTGAACCATCCTTCGGACCGGGTGCGTTATTCGGCCCACTTGGAATTATTGGGCTATGCTTTGGCGGAAGAATTTTTGTTGTATGGACAGGAGGGAAGCTTTGCCGCTTTTGACAGCATCGCCAAAGAAAACAAAGCCAGGATGGATCCTGGGGTCAGGGCCGATAGAAAAAGGATTCGCGATTTTTTCCTGTCCCGGCAAAACCAAGTCTCACCCGCCATGAATGCCCTGTATGACCAATACCTGAAACTGAACCGACAAGAAAAAGGATTGCGTTCTTACCATGCCGTTTTGTCTTGGGCTTTGGCGCATCAGAATTGATTCTTCCACATCATGCTCTCGATGGGCTTGTCGGGTTGTCCGCTGTATTTGGCGTTCTTTTTTTGGTTGTACTTGGTTTCGATCTCGCCATCCACAGGGAAATAAATCAATTGGCCGATGGGCATGCCGGTGTAGACCCGCACCGGTTGTTTGCAGGAGATCTCCAAAGTCCAGTTGCCGCAAAAGCCCACATCGCCTTTGCCAGCCGTGGCATGGATGTCAATGCCCAAACGACCCGTAGAAGATTTGCCTTCTAAAAAAGGGACGTGGGCATGGGTTTCGGTGTATTCCTGGGTAACGCCCAAATAAAACCCATCGGGCTGTAAAACATAGCCTTCTTCCGGGATTTCAAAATACTGGATGGTATTGTGTTTTTTGGCATCCAGCACGGCATCGGTATAAGTCGCCAGCCATTTGCCCAGGTGAACATCGTAGCTGTTGCTGCCCAAATCATGGCGCTGAAAGGGTTGGATCAAGATGGTGCCTTTCTGCATTTCTTCCAATATGCGCAAATCGCTCAAAATCATGCCATTCTTTTTAGGGTTGGGTGCAAAAAAATGCTAATTCTGCAATTAACGCCTTAAAATTTTTTCTTGCCCCTCCATTATCAACAAAATATCAACGCAGATACCCGATTGGCCGTTTGGCACATCACTGAAATGGAAGCTTTTTTTTTAGAAAAAGTGCCCTTGTCTACCGCTGTCCTGCACCCCCACAAAAGG
>RDYY01000035.1 GCA_004293505.1 Sphingobacteriia bacterium
CTGCCATGAAACTGGGTACCAACTATCCTTTGGGACCTTTTGAATGGGCTGAAGCCATTGGGAAAGAACAAGTCAGGAATCTTTTGTTGGCCCTGCAACAGGAATCAGGTGGCATGGCCCCTCCCTCAACCCTTCAATCCCATTGATGCGCTAATGGTCCGTCTCATTCATTTGCATACCGCTTTGGAGTCTGCTTGGATTGGCATCAGCCAAGCAGGAAAAATTATATGGGAAGACCACCACTTGGAACCCCAAGGACATGCAGGTTTTTTGCAGTCACGCTTGGCAGTGGGTTTAGCAGAAATGGGTGGGGATTGGTCCCCATATGCCGCCGTTTCGGTCAGTGGCGGACCGGGCAGTTATACGGGCATCCGCGTGGGATTGGCTTCGGCCAAAGGATTGTGCTATGCCCGTCAATTGCCCTTGATTCAATTGTCAACCCTGGCCATTTTGGCCAAAGCCGCAGCGCTGGTGACAACCGAAGCAGTAGACGGATTTTTGCCCCTGATCGACGCGCGCCGACAAGAAGTTTTCACTGCCTTGTTCAATGCAGACGGCCAAGAAATTCGACCCGCTCAAGCACTGATTTTAGACCAAGAAAATTGGTTGTCAGAACACCAACACCAAAGATTGGTTGCCATTGGATCAGGACTCAAGAAATGGGACCCAGCTGCTTTTTCACCCCATTGGAAGGGATTGGCCGAGCAGGCCCTGGGCCCAGCCCAGGTAAGTTTGGCCGAACAAGCCCATGCCCAAGCCGATTATGCTTCCCTGCATTTGGCCGAGCCCTTTTATGCCAAGGCTTTCTACCAGCCAGGGAAGGGCTAAAAAATATTGCAGTTTTTTTTACTATGTTATGGATTTTGTTTAATTTTATGGGAGAGGATAGTTCATCCCCCCAAACACTATTCACATGACGACAGCAATGCCCTTTGTTCAACTGACCAATGGCCCCGAGCCTTTGAAGGTTGATTTTTTGCAGACCAAAAAAGCTGCGCTGATTTTGCGTTCGGTCAACCACAAATTGCGCCAACAAATGATCAAATTGTTGGACGAGTCTGGTAAAATGACCGTCACTGAGATGTATGTAAAATTGCGCTTGGAGCAGTCGGTGGCTTCGCAACACCTGGCCATTTTGCGCCGTGCAGGTGTTGTCTCTACAACCCGCGAAGGCAAATTCATTTACTATGCGGTCAACTATGGCCGATTGACCGAATTAACCGCTTTTGTCAAGTCTTTATTGGATTGAGTATCTTTGCGGTTTAACCCGACCGCATGTATATCCAACAATTGTACACGGGCTGCCTGAGCGAAGCAGCTTATTATATTGAAAGCGAAGGCCAAGCTGCCATCATTGACCCCTTGCGCGACATTGACGCTTACTTGCAATTGGCAGCTGAACGCAAGGCCCAGATCAAATATATTTTTGAGACTCATTTTCACGCTGATTTTGTGAGCGGACATTTGGATTTGGCAGCTGCCACCGGGGCAGCCATTGTGTATGGACCGGGCACCCAAACCCGCTTTCCCGTGACCGTGGCACAAGATGGCCAACGTTTTGATTTGGGAAAACTACAAATAGAGGTTTTGCATACCCCAGGGCACACGTTGGAAAGCAGTTGCTATTTGTTGCGCGATGAAGCACAAAAGCCCCATGCTGTTTTTACTGGTGATACGCTTTTTGTGGGCGATGTGGGCCGACCCGACTTGGCCCAAAAACAAAACGAGATCACCATGGAAGACTTGGCAGGTATGTTGTACAACAGCTTGCGCGAAAAGCTCATGGTGTTGCCCGACGAAGTGTTGGTGTATCCAGCCCATGGCGCAGGCAGCAGTTGTGGCAAGAACATGGGACCCGAAACCTACAGTACCATGGGACAACAAAAAGCCAGCAACTATGCTTTGCAGGACCAAGAAAAAACTGATTTCATCAAAGCCGTTACCGAAGGCCTAGCTGCCCCACCCGCCTATTTTCCCATCAATGTGGCCATGAACAAAGAGGGCTATGAGCAATTAGACGAAGTATTGCAAACAGGCTTGAAACCCTTGACCATCGCCCAATTCAAAGCCAAAATAGCCGAGGGAGCGTTGGTCTTGGATACCCGACATGCCAATGAATTTGTACAAGGGTTTGTACCCGGTGCCATCAGTATAGGACTGGAAGGTCGCTTTGCCGAATGGGCTGGGGCCCTTTTGCCCTTTGACCAATTCATTGTTTTGGTCACCGAGCCTGGAAAAGAAAAAGAAAGTTTGGTGCGATTGGCCCGTGTAGGTTTGGACAAAGTTGTGGGCTATTTACAAGGTGGTTATCCCGCTTGGGAAGCAGCCGGTGAAAACCGTGACATGGTCATCAATGTGGAAGCCGATGAATTGGCCATGGACCTGGGCTTTGATGAGAATTTAGTGGTAGTAGATGTGCGCAAAGAAACAGAATACCAAAACGGTCACCTAAAAGAAGCCGTTAACCTGCCCTTGAGTGACATGACCGATCCCGGCAGCATGGCCCACTTAGAAGAAAGACACAATTTATACGTGCATTGTGCTGGTGGTTACCGCAGCGTGATTGCCGCTTCTTTGCTCAAAAGACAAGGCATCCACAACTTACGCAACATAGAAGGAGGCTGGCAAGCCATGCAAGCTTTGTCCGATAAATTTAAAATTGTGAAAGAAGCTGCCGCTTTGAATTGATGCGGTAAAGGCATCTCAATGGATGCGGATAGCCTCGTTCAATGAACCAAGGAAACTTTGGGTATTTGACCGCAATTGGGGCTACTGTCGTTTACTGCACCACCAAATGCCCATGTTGTTCCGGATCAAAAGTCCATTTCCACCGGCGGTGGCTCCAAAGATAATTGGCGGGTTCTTGTTTCACGGCAGCTTCTACTTTGGCCGCAAACAATTTGGTGAGTTCACCTGGTGCCAAACTGTTGGCGTCTTCTACCAACATGTCCAATTGCAAATGATAATACCCTCTTTTGACGGGGTAAAAATGACCAAAAATGACAGCACAGCCAAAAAACGGCACCCAATGGGCTTTCAGGGGATTGGGGGGATTTTGGTCTGCCGCCAAACCCAACGCGTAGCGGTCTTTGATGTAAGAATAAAACCCAGTTTTAAAATCATTGGCGGGAATCAAGATGGTGCCATTGCGCCCCCGCATTTGGTACACAATGCGGTTCATGATTTTGTTGGTCAGGGGTTGATAAACCCCTACGAAAGGAAAGCGACTGATCTTGGACACACAAAGGTTGATGATTTCCCAATTGAAAAAATGACCACACTGCAATTGAATGTTTCGGCCTGAATCATAATACTGGTTGACCCAATCATAATTACAGGTAAATCTTTTGTCCAAATCAGTTTGGCTGACCGACAAGAGCTTAATGGTCTCTATGATGGTATCAATAAAGTGATGGTAAAAATCTTTGGCAATGCGCAACCGCTCAGCTTCGGTTTTCTCAGGAAAAGCAATGGCCAAATTACCCAACACTACTTTTTTGCGGTAGCCAAAAACATAAAATACCAACCCATACAACCCATCTCCGATGGCATAGAGCAGCCACCAAGGCAGGGAGGAAACCACATACAACAACCCATAAACCAATCTGTACATGGCAGGAAATTAGAGGATGATGTTTTGCACCAAATCAGCCGCTTGGAGATGATCGGTATTGTAGTGTAACCCACGGCTCTCTTTGCGGAATTGTGCTCCCTTGACAATCAAGTAACCCACGGTGATCAGGTTGCGCAATTCACAAAGCTGAGGTGACACGATGGTGTTGCGATAAAGAGACTCTGTTTCTGTGAACAACAAATCTAATCTTTTCATGGCCCTTTCCAATCGCACATCGGTGCGCACAATACCCACATAATCAGACATGATTTGTTGCAATTCCTTTAGGCTTTGCGTGATCAAAATCATTTCTTCGGGTTCTTTTGTGCCCAAGGTATTCCAATCTGGCAAGGGCGCGGGTGGTGCGCTGTCAAAGTCTTGTTGGGATAGGTCCAAGAAACAACGGTGGGCAAACACCATGGCTTCTAACAAGCTGTTGCTGGCCAAACGATTGGCACCATGCAAGCCCGTGCTGGCGCATTCTCCGCAAGCATATAACCTTCTAATAGAAGTACGGCCCCAGGCATCTGTCTTAACACCACCACAACTGTAGTGGGCAGCGGGTGCCACTGGAATCATGTGCTGGGCAGGATCAATGCCAATGCTTTGGCATTTTTCTAAAATATTGGGGAAATGGTGGGCAAAGGCAGTGGGTGCAATGTGTCGACAATCCAAGTAAACAAATTCAGTACCGCTTTTTTTCATTTCTTGGTCAATGGCACGGGCCACAATGTCGCGGGGTGCCAGGTCTTTGCGGGCATCGTATTTTTCCATGAAGGCTTCGCCTTTGTGGTTGCGCAAAATACCCCCATCGCCCCTGACGGCTTCGGTGATCAAAAAAGAAGGGGACACGCCGGGTTCATACAAAGCTGTGGGATGGAACTGTATGAATTCCATGTTTTCGATGCGCCCTTTGGCTCGGTACACCATGGCAATGCCATCGCCCGTGGCAATGGTGGGATTGGTGGTACTGCGGTAAGCCTGCCCACAACCCCCTGCCGCCAACAAAACAGCGCCGGCCGTAAGGGTTTCAATCTGCTGTGTTTCTAAATTGAGCAAATACACCCCATAACAAGTAATGTCGGGTGTAGACTTGGTGACCAAATAGCCCATGTGGTGTTGGGTCAAAAGATCCAACACAAAACAATGGTGCAAGAGTTTGATGTTGGGATAAGCTGATACTGCTTGCAACAAGGCCCTTTCCATTTCCTTGCCTGTCACGTCTTTGTGGTGCAAAATGCGGTGGGTACTGTGTCCTCCCTCTTTTCCCAAACTATAGTCCCCATTGGGTTGCTTGTCAAAATTGGCGCCCAGGTCAATGATTTCCTTGATCCGATCTGGTCCTTCTTTTACCACCAACTCAACGGTGGCAGGGTTACACAAACCATCGCCCGCTACCAGGGTATCGTTGATGTGTTGCGCATAGCTATCGGTATTCAAATCCCAAACCCCCGCTATGCCACCTTGGGCATATTTGGTATTGGTTTCATCAGCTTGGGTCTTGGTGATGAGGGTAATGGTTTTTTGGGGCTGGGCAGCTGCCATTTTAAGCGCAAAGCTTAAGCCTGCAATGCCCGATCCAATCACCAAATAATCTGTCTTTGCTTGTGCCATGGACAAAGGATTTAAAAGGTTAATACAGTGTTAACCTCCACAATACATTACAGAGATGTGGCCGTAATAGTTTTGCGCACCAAAATTAATCAACCAAAACGACAACGATGAGACATTTCCTTTTCCTTTTATTGCTCCATGCTGTCTTGGGCACGGCTGCTGCTCAAAATGGCATTGTCAAGGTAAAAGTATTGGATGAAAGCAGTTTGAACTTGCCTTTGGCAGCTGTTCAACTGAAAGGCACCAAAAACCACGCTGTAACAGACGCCAATGGCCAAGCCATTTTGTACCAAGTAGCTTATGGGCCACAAACCTTGGTGGTCAGCTATGTGGGTTATGCTACCCTGGAAAAAACCATTCAAGTTAACCAACAAGTTACCGAAGTGAGCTTGGTCTTGAAACCAGGAAATGAAAGCTTGAAAGAAGTGGTGGTGATGGGAGACCGCTTAAAAGGGCAGGCCAAGGCCTTGAACCAACAAAAAAATGGTGGAAATGTGTCCAATATTATCAGTGCCGACCAAATTGGTCGCTTCCCCGATGGCAACATTGGTGATGCCCTCAAAAGGGTTCCTGGCGTGGCCATGCAAAACGACCAAGGTGAAGCCCGCGACATCATTATCCGTGGATTGGCACCCCAATTGAATTCCGTTACCCTGAATGGAGAGCGCATACCTTCTGCAGAAGGCGATAACCGCCGGGTTCAAATGGACTTGATTCCTGCCGACATGGTCCAAACCGTTGCCTTGAACAAAACCCTTACCCCCGACATGGAAGGAGACGCCATTGGTGGATCGGTTAACCTCATCACCCGCGCTGCGCCCAATCAGTTGCGCGTGAGCGGAACCTTGAGTGGTGGCACCAACCCCATTCGGGAGAAAGGTTTGTTCAATGGAAGCTTGGTTTTGGGCAACCGCACTGCCAACAAGAAATTGGGTTATGTAGCCAGTTTTACCGTAAACGACAACCATTATGGCAGCGACAACGTAGAAGCCGTATGGGCAACAGCCCCCAATGGCGCTTTGTACATGACCCAGCACGATATTCGCCGCTATGATTTGCGCCGCAAAAGAACCAGCTTTAACCTGGCGTTGGATTGGAAATTGAACAAAAAGAATACCCTTTATTTCAGTGGCATGTTCAACCAACGCAACGACTGGGAAAACCGCTATCGCTTGCGTACCCGTTCCATTGTTCCTTTGGACGCCAGTGGGGTAGTGGTGACCACACCCTCACAAGTGATTGCCTCTTACCGAGGTGAAATCCGCAAAGAAACCAAGGCCGGCATCAACGACAAAACCGTTCAAAATGCCAGGTTGGAAAGACAAATTGTGAGCAATTTTAAAGTACGTGGCGAACACATCATTGGCAAATCCATTTTACTGGATTGGAGCTCTGCCCTTTCTCGCGCCAGTGAAGAAAGGCCCAATGAGCGCTACTTAGACTTTCGGGTGAACAATGTGGCTTTGACCCAAAACCTGAGCAATCCTGAATTTCCCGAGGTTAACTTGACCACTCGTCGCAACATGAGCAGCTATAGCTTTCGCCGCATGTCAGAACAATTTGGCAATACTTGGGAAACCGATTGGAATTCAAAATTGAATGTACAAATTCCTGTAAAGCTTTTTGATGGTCGCAACACCACTGTAAAATTGGGTGGACGTTATTCGCTCAAAGAAAAACAACGCGACAATATATTTTACATTTATACCCCTGTAGCCGGCAATACGGTGTTTGCCAACTTGGCTGCTTTCCCTGCCTTCAATGCCAGCTTACCCAAGTACAATGCAGGCAGTCAATACCAACTGGACAGTTTCCCCTTGCCGATAGGTGTAGGTGCTTTGGACTTGAAAAACCGAGGTCAGTTTAATGAGGCCTTGAGTCCAGCCGATTACTTGGGAGTAAATTATACAGCCCGTGAAAAAATCTACAATGCCTATGTACGCATAGACCAAGACATTACCGATCAACTCAGCATGATTTTGGGTGCGCGCTTAGAATCCACCCAAAATTCTTATGCCGGCAACATCTTGCGCAACTCCAATACTTTGGTGGGCAAAGAAGAGTCCAATACCAACTACACCAATATTTTGCCCAGTGTAAATTTCAAATACACTGCCAACAAGGATTTGATTTTAAGGGCTGCTTTGACCACGGCCATTGCCCGTCCTGCCTATTTTGATTTGGTTCCTTATATTAATGTAAACAGCAACGACCAAGCCATCACCAGGGGAAATGCTGATTTAAAAGCCACCAAGAGCATCAACGTAGACTTGATGGCCGAAAAGTACTTTAAGAATGTGGGTATCCTGTCCGGTGGACTCTTTTACAAATCCCTGAATAATTTCTTTTATACTTATTATACCAACACTTACACCGCTACTGATTATGCCAATGAAATTCAACCCATTGTCGGTGGCACCAATCCCATTGGACCCACAGACCAGTGGCGTTATTCCCAAGCCAGAAACGGCAACCAAGCCCAGTTCTATGGGTTTGAAGTAGCCTTCCAAAGACAATTGGACTTTTTACCAGGCATCTGGAAAGGATTGGGCATTTATGCCAACTATACCTATACCAAGAGTACGGCCGATGGCATTACTTCTGCCGATGGCAGCTCAACCCGCACAGGCCTTTCCTTGCCCGGAACGGCTCCCCATACCTTTAATGGTAGTTTGAGTTTTGAAAACAAGCGGCTGGTAGCGCGTTTGGCAGCCAATTATGCCGCAGCTTATGTAGATGTGCCAATGCCTCTTATGCTTTCACCCCCCGCTTGCGTTTCTTTGCAGAAGTCAATAACCTGACCAACCAACCCTTGCGCTATTACCAAGGCAGCAAGGAAAGAACCATGCAAGTAGAGTACTACAACATTCGTTGGAATGCTGGTTTGAAATTTGATTTGTTCTAATGATTCAACTTTGTTCCATAAAAAAAGCAGCTTTCGGGCTGCTTTTTTTATGTTTAAATTATTCCGTAAGGAACAAGTAAAATGGATATTTGCTTATTGAGGTTCAGTCCAAGCTTCATTCTCTTTCAACAATTCAATCAATTGGTCCACTGCAACTGCTGCGTCTACGTTGCGCTTCACCACCTCCTTGCCTTTGTACAAGGTAATTTTTCCTACGCCACTGCCCACATAGCCAAAATCGGCATCGGCCATCTCGCCGGGTCCATTGACAATACAACCCATGATGGCAATTTTGACGCCCTTTAAATGATGCGTCACGCTGCGGATCTTGGCGGTTGTTTCTTGTAAGTCAAACAAGGTACGGCCACAACTGGGGCAACTGATGTATTCGGTTTTGGAGATGCGGGTACGGGTGGCCTGCAAAATGCCAAATGCCGTGTGGTTCAAAAAAGATTCTGCAGAATGGTGTTGGGCATAATTACGGCCTTGGGTATCCATGCTTTGGTTGGCAGCATCGCTGGCAGCAGCGGACATGCCCAAACAAATCCCATCTCCCATCCCATCCAACAAAAGCGAACCGCATTCGGTACTGAAATGAATCAGGTGTTCGTCAGGGGTTGACCATTCTGAATCGGTGATCAAGATCACCGGATTTTGAATTTTTCTTTGCATTAATTCCATGAACATGCGCCTGACGGCGGGCATGGCATGGGCATTTTGGCTGCTCAAACAAATCACCACACTGGGGTCATTGGCCACTGCCTCCAATCCAGTAAAATCGTTGATGGTGGTGTCGTCAGAAAAACAATCCACCATCACAAAATTCAATGCCGGGTCTTTGTGCGATGAAGCGGCAAAACCGGTCGCGTCAAAAATGGGGTGGTATTTTTCTTTGTCATCGGCCAAAGCCCAAGCCCCAGGATATTGAATCACTTGCAAAGTGCCTGGCAGGGCAAAAGGAATGGGTTTGTTGCCTGTGAATACATAATCGGCAGCGGCATCACCAATGCTCCATTTGTCGGTATCCGCATCGTATTTGTATCCAATGGCCGATAAGGCCTCAGGCGTGATAGCAGACATTTTGCTGAGGTCGGCCACCACAACGGGTACTTGTTGACCACCTATGTTGTTGACTGCAAAACTTTGTCTCCTCCGATACTGAAAAGGATCATAAGGAATTTTCTCGATGGCAGGAAGGGCTTGCGCAGAAAGGGTTCCAGGTCGGGACTGACCATAGCGCTTGACCAAGTCACGGCAAACAGGAATCTCCCATTCTGGGTCTTCGGTTAAACTCACCCTCACCGTATCGCCGATGCCATCTTCCAATAAAGTACCGATGCCAGCTGCACTTTTGATGCGGCCATCTTCACCATCACCGGCTTCGGTCACGCCCAAATGCAAAGGATAGGCTTCGCCAAATTCCTGGTCCATTTGTTGTACCAACAAACGGTAAGCCTGCACCATCACCTGGGGGTTGCTGGCCTTCATGCTCAACACAATCTGGTGAAAGCTTTCGGCGCGGGCAATGCGCAAGAATTCCATGGCCGATTCCACCATGCCCATGGGGGTATCACCATAGCGGCTCATGATGCGGTCACTGAGGGACCCATGGTTGGTGCCA
>RDYY01000386.1 GCA_004293505.1 Sphingobacteriia bacterium
GTTGGTAGACATGCGCAACCACTATGAATTTGAGGTAGGTCATTTTGCCGGGGCAAAAGAAGTCCCCTCTGATACGTTTCGGGATCAACTCCCCATGGCGGTTGACATGCTCAAAGGAAAAGAAAAACAAAACATTGTCATGTATTGTACAGGGGGCATCCGCTGCGAAAAAGCCTCTGCTTATTTGTTGCACAAAGGATTTGAAAATGTTTTCCATTTAGAAGGGGGCATCATCAACTATGCCAAGCAAATTAAGGAGGCTGGTCTGCCATCGGCTTTTATAGGGAAGAATTTTGTTTTTGATGACCGCTTGGGAGAAAGAATCACACCTGACATCATAGCACATTGTCACCAGTGTGGTCAACCAGCCGATACCCATACCAATTGCCAAAACCAAGGCTGTCATTTGTTGTTCATTCAATGCCCAACTTGTGCAGAAAAAATGCAGGGCACTTGTAGTACAGCTTGTTTGGAAACCCTGGACAAACCAGCAGAAAGAAGGGCTGCTTTGCTGGCAGAGCAGGAATCTTTGTTTGGCAACAAAGTGTTCAACAAAAGCAGTCTTCGCTTGCGACCCAGGTTACAGCCGAATGGTCAAAGGGAGTAGAGCAAGGTTCAAGGTTGAATGCCCATGGCAATCAGCTGATGGACAACCGCTTCTTCTACTTGTGCAGCAGAACTGTTGTCGGGAATAAAAATTGAGCCGGTCACTTTTTCGAACAATTCAATGTAGCGTTGGCTGATGGTCTGGATCCAATCTGTTGACATCTCCGGTACCACTTGTCCGGCTTTTCCCATGAAGCCGTTTTCCATGAGCCATTCTCGTACAAATTCTTTGGAGAGTTGTTTTTGTTTTTCTCCTTTGGCTTGTCTTTCGGCAAAGCCATCAGCATAGAAATAACGCGAAGAATCAGGGGTATGAATTTCATCCATGAGGTAAATCACCTCGCCAATTTTGCCAAACTCGTACTTCGTATCGGCCAAAATCAAGCCCCGTTCTGCTGCCAATTCAACCCCTCTTTTGAACAATTTTTTGGCCAAAACAGCCAAATCTTCCCATTCTTTTTCTGTAGCCAAGCCTCGTTGAATGATCTCTGCTGGGCTAATATCCTCGTCGTGTCCCTGGTCGGCCTTGGTGGAGGGAGTGATGATGGGCTCCGGAAAAAAATCGTTTTCTACCAATCCTTCGGGCATTTTGGCCCCACAGAGCAAGCGTTGTCCAGCGGAATAGGTTCGCCAGGCATGTCCTACCAGGTTG
>RDYY01000036.1 GCA_004293505.1 Sphingobacteriia bacterium
CGTCTTGTTGAAAATGGCTGCCAAGCACCCTATTGTAAACGATATTTTGGTGTTCCGGGAACTGACCAAACTCAAGTCAACTTATGTGGATGCACTGCCGGAAATGGTCAACCCCAAAACGGGTCGGGTCCACACCAGTTATGCCCAAGCTGTGGCGGTAACAGGACGCCTCAGCAGCAACAACCCCAATTTGCAAAACATTCCCATCCGCACTGACCGGGGCCGGGAAATCAGGAAAGCATTTGTGCCCCGCGGCGAGGGTAGGATTTTGATGAGTGCCGATTATTCACAAATTGAACTGCGCATTGTAGCGGCCATCAGTGGAGACCCCAACATGTGCGAAGCTTTTCAAGCAGGCAAGGACATCCACACCGCCACAGCAGCCAAGGCAAGGACATCCACACCGCCACAGCAGCCAAGGTTTATGGGGTAGCCGAATCTGCCGTAACGAAAGAAATGCGCTACAAAGCCAAAAGTGTCAACTTCGGCATCATTTACGGACAGGGGGCTTTTGGCTTGGCAGACAACCTGGGCATTTCGCGCGCTGAGGCCAAGGAAATCATTGACAATTACAAGAAAGAATTCCCCAAGATCCAGCAATACATGGACGACCAGGTAAATTTTGCCAAGGAAAACGAATACGTTCAAACCCTCATGGGCCGAAAACGTTGGTTACGTGACATCAACAGCAGTAATTTTACCGTGCGGGGCTTTGCAGAGCGGAATGCTATCAACTCTCCCATTCAAGGTTCGGCGGCAGACATGATCAAATTGGCCATGATCAATATCCATGCAGCACTGAAGGAAAAAAATGGGCAAGCCAAGATGATTCTTCAAGTACACGATGAATTGGTCTTTGATGTACCCGAGAGCGAAGCAGACGACCTGGAAAACCTGATCTTGTCCCTCATGACAACGGCCATGCCATTGCCCAATGGGGTTCCTGTAGAAGCAGAAGTGGGGCGCGGGAAAAACTGGTTGGAAGCACATTAAACATAAAACATGAATTGGACTATTTTCTGGACCGCTTTTGAAAAAATTGGCAGCCGTTATTTTTTAACTGCTTTGGTGGCTTTTTTGGTTTTTTATGTGTTGTTGCGAAAAACAAAATGGCCCAAGAAAATTCAAGCCAAATTCCCCAAAACGGTTGACTATCTAAGAGAAGGGGGTTATTCCTTGAGCACCATGCTCATCTTTAGCTTCATCATCATGGTATTGAATGAACCCGCTATTGCACCCTATACCACGCGCTACCAGAACATTGGAGACCATGGCATGACCTGGTATTTTTTGTGCTTTCCTGTTATGTTCATCATGCATGACTTGTATTTCTATGTAGCCCACCGCATCATGCACCACCCTGCTATTTTTAAACAAATCCATTTGGTGCACCACAAAAGCACCAACCCCTCTCCCTGGGCCGCTTATGCTTTTCACCCATTGGAAGCGGTGATTGAACAAGGCATCGTGGTGATTTTTTATTTTACCCTTCCCATTCACATCAGCAACCTGGCCATCTTCTTTTTGTTCTCCATTGTCTATAATGTATATGGACACTTGGGGTATGAATTGTATCCCAAGGGTTTTAACCGCAGCTGGGTTGGCAAATGGATCAATACCTCTACCAACCACAACCAGCACCACCAATACTTTAAAGGCAATTACGGTTTGTACACCTTGGTATGGGACAGGTTATTTGGAACCATCCGCGCCGATTATGACCAGCGTTTTGACGAGGTCAAATCTTTTTCTTGAAAATGGGTACGGTGCTGCAGGGTTCACCATACATGATGCTTTTTGCCACCGGCCGCAGCAAGCGGGTAGCAGCCACATATGCGGCTTCCGAAACAGGTTGTTCTCCGCAGCCCTTGATGACCACACGTTGGTCTTGGTAATTTTCAACCTGTAGGCTTGTCAGGTTTTCAAGAAGAATGTCTTGGGTAACTTTTTCTGCACTACCAAAATGAACCGAAGCAGCCAGGGGTTGTAAGTAAGCAGCCACCAACATGTTCGCCCACATGGGGATGATGGCATCCGCAGTACAAGTAATGGCCACGTGCTGGTTGCGGTAAACCTCCCAATCGGTGGCCAACAACGCCGCCCGAAAATCTTTTTCTTTCAAAATCAATCCCATGAACAAATGTTCTTTTAAATCAAACACTTGAACAGGGCTTTTGGGCAAAAAGGTTTCCAAATCCAGCGAGAGAATGCCACTCTCGGCTACTTTGTTGACAATAGGTTCCATGGCCATGAAATAAAAACACAAAATTAAGGGAAGGGTTCAAGCCATTGTTTCGATAGGCGAAAAACAAAAGCCCCCCGGAAAGTCCGGAGGGCCTCCTGCTATTAGCGTTGGTTCTTAATAATATTTCGCGCGGTTGTCCACTATGGTTGCGCCATTGCGCAGGGCTTCCAAACTGCGGTAGGTTCCCATGCGACGGGTTTGCAACAAGCCCTGCTTAACAGCATCGGGCAACCAATGATTTGTTGAAAGCAGCACCCACTACTTTGGGTTCGCTGCCCACACCGGCAATGAAAGCAGCAGCAAAGACCAGGCTGTCTGCGTGCAACACTGGCGACTTGGTGCTGGCAGAAATTTCTTCCAAGCTGTTTCCTTTTATTTTGGTGTCAATGATGAGTTTGGCTTTTTTCTCGTTGCGCACCATGCCCTCCACTTGGGGACGGGCTTCGGTGGCACTCATCAAGCCGGGTTTATTAACAGCAGTCAATAGCGCCACAACGTATTTGTCACCAATTTCTACCGGCTCAGAAACATCACCCACTGATTTTTCAAAAGCCCAACGCACCAATTGGCGATTTTCTCCCAATGTATTGATGCTGTTGTCATTGGCTTTCAGGTCACTGACAGGAAACACCACTTTGTTTTGCTTCAAAGCATTTTCATTGAACTGCTTTGCATTTTTGCTCGATACTGTGAATTGAGCAGCTGCTGTGCTGGCTTCACTGATGGTTTCGTTGCTGGCCACCAAGGGTTTGGCCAAATAAGCTACTTTATAGGCGGGCTTAAAATCTTTTTGTCCCAATACTTCTATGTAATGGTAGCCAAAGTCGGTTTTCACCACATCCTTGCTGCCCACTGGCTTGTCAAAAGAAAAGTCGTTAAAAGGTACAACCATTTGACCTTGAGGGAAAAAATCGTATACGCCTCCTTTGTCTTTGGATCCCGCATCTTCTGAATACTGGGCACAAAGGGCATTGAAATCAGCACCCGATTTGATGGCCAGGGCAATGCTGTCTACCAATTTTTTGGCAGCAGAATCGGTTCTCACCATTTGTCCGGTTTGGGGATTACCGGTATTGATCAAAATGTGACGCACTTTGGCGCTGTCGGGCCAGTTTTTGATGCCCACCATTTTGGCCAACACATAACTGTTGCCATCTTGGTAAGGACCAAACATACCACCCAAAGGCAATTTGGTGATGGAGTCCTTCAGAGCCATCTGCATTTTGGTAGCAGAAAAATAACTGTTGTAAAAAGGCAGTTCAGTACCCACTTTGGCCAAATACGCGGCAGCATCTGGTGCTTGGCGGAAATCATTTTCCAAGGCCACCAACTGAGACAAGACAGCATTGGAATCAGCACTGGAAGGAGCAGCATTGAAAAGGACATAGGAAATATTGCGGGTCTCGTCTTTCTTTTTGAATTCAACCGCGTGTTGCTTGACATAAGCATTGATGTCCTCATCTGAAACTTTCACCAAACTATCGGCAACAGAGATATAAGGATAATAGACATAGTCAATGGAAGCAATGGCATTGTTGTCTGCTTCTTGCTTGGCCACCAACCATTTGGGGATATAAACCGATTGGACCAATAAGCTTTGGTATTTGTTGCGCAAAGTATTTTGGATGGTAGGAATGATATAGCCATTGTTGACCATGTTGATTTGCTCGGGGTTGGTGCTTTTCTTTAATTGCGCAAAAGCTTTTTTGGCATCATCTACCCGAAACACACCTGTTTTGGGATCGGTGAATTCTTGGCGCAAGGGAGAATTTTCGCCAAACAGCACATCGTTCAGTTCTTTGGCCGATACGGTCAACCCCAATTTGTCAAATTCTTGGTTGAGGATGATGGACTCCACTTCTTGGTTCCAAACAGCCGCAGCTATTTGGTCCCTGTTGGCACCTTGTCCAGCATACATGGATTCTTGCATTTTGATTTTATCTTCAAAAGCGCCTCTTTCCAATTTTTCACCGTTTACTTCTGTTATGACATCATTCACAGAAAAAGCAGTTCCACCTCTTTTGACCCCATCTTGTAAGATGAAAGCTATCAAGGCCAAAGCAATGATCACAAACACAATCCAGGCACCTTTGTCCCGAATACTTTGAATTACAGACATATTAAAACTATTAGTTATTTTACCCGCTAGCAGCGGCTGGCAAAAATAAGGGAAAATCTTTCCACAGAAGGGTGTGGGAAAGCCCTAAAATGAGTGGAGAAATCGGGTTTCCTTGGCCTGGGAAGGGGTATAAATCAGGCATAAAAACAGTCATTTGACAAACAAACCGTGTTTTCAACTGATTAGCAGGGTATTTATCCTTGTTGATCAACAGTGAAAAAACGGTGGAGTCAAAAGAATTATACTTGTGAAAAGGGAAATGTGGATTTGGGCATAAAGGGTAGAAATCCGCTCATATGGGGTTAATTCACTGTGAATAGTTTTGTGAATTCTGGTGCATAAACCCAAGTCTGTTAACTTTGTGTGTTGTGGGTAATTAAGTTATCCCGATATACACAGTCCTAATAGTAATGAGTTATTTAAATAAATCTTTTATTAAAGAATATTACCGTGGATATTAACAGTGCAAGTTTGGAATTGGCCCAAAAGGGATTTTTGGATTTGGAAATTGATCCACAATTGGATCTATTTGCAGAGATAGAAAAACTAAAAAAAGAAAAGAATGCCATCCTCCTTGCCCACTATTACCAAGAAAACGATATCCAAGATGTGGCCGATTTTATTGGGGACAGTTTGGGATTGGCACAAAAAGCACAAAACACCTCAGCAGACCTCATTGTTTTTGCCGGTGTACACTTCATGGCCGAAACAGCCAAGATTTTAAACCCCACCAAAAAAGTTGTCCTGCCCGATTTATTGGCAGGTTGTTCTTTGGCAGACAGTGCACCAGCCCCTTTGTTCAAGGCATTCAAAGACAAGCACCCAGACCATTTGGTGGTTTCTTACATCAACTGCACAGCGGATATTAAAGCCTTGAGTGACATCATTTGTACCAGCAGCAATGCAGAAAAAATCATTGAATCCATTCCAGTAGACCAACCCATCATTTTTGCACCAGATAAAAACCTGGGGGCGTTTTTGAACAAAAAAACAGGTCGCAACATGTTGTTGTGGAATGGTGCTTGTATGGTGCATGAAATTTTTAGCCTCGAAAAAATCACCAAATTAAAAGTGCGTCATCCCCACGCAAAACTGATTGCACATCCCGAATGTGAAGAACCTATTTTGCGCGTCAGTGATTATGTGGGCAGTACAACACAATTGTTGAAATATGCTGTACAAGATGACGCCCACTCTTATATTGTCGCTACAGAGACAGGTATTTTACACCAAATGCAAAAGTCTGCTCCCCACAAGACTTTTATCCCTGCGCCCCCCAACAACCAGTGTGCTTGCAACGATTGTCCCCACATGAAGCGCAACACCTTGGAAAAAATTTACCTCTGCATGAAGCATGAATTACCTGAAATCACCTTGCCAGAGGATTTAAGAATGGCCGCACAAAAACCCATGGACCGCATGATGGAGATCAGCCGGGCAGCAGGATTGATTGGTTAAACAGGTTTTTGATTATTTTAACACAGAAGGGGTGCACAAGACTGGGTCTTCTGGGTCTAAGCACAAAACCACTGCCATGAACAGTCTGTTGATCCACCCCAATACACAAGGGATGAAAAGACCTCTCTTGTCCACAAAATTTTGGATGTTAGCAGCCCTTGGCTCGGTTTTCCTGGTCCTCGCCTGCAACAAAACAGCCGATCAACCGGCTACAACAACACCTACCTCCACTACCCCGACTGTCAATGTATTGGCAGCTTTGAACCTGCCTACCACAGCCTATGATTACAGCAATTTGGGTTTTCCCAGTTTTTATTTGACAAATGCTCCAGGTCCCTTGCCCACTTCTATCAATGGCATCAACAATACACCCAACAACAATCCCATCACCAACAATGGCGCCACTTTGGGTCGGGTCTTGTTTTATGACCGCAACCTCAGCATCAACAGAACCATTTCTTGTGCCAGTTGCCATCGGCCCGAATTGGGCTTCAGTGACAGCGCCGTCAAAAGCCGTGGATTTGCAGGTGGATTAACCCGTAGGCATTCCATGACCTTGATCAATGCCGTTTTGTACCAACGGGGTCGGTTCTTTTGGGATGAAAGAGCAGCCACCTTAGAAGACCAGGTTTTGCAACCCTTTCAAGACGCAACGGAAATGGGCATGACGCTGACAGGTGTAGTGACCAGGTTGCGCGAACAGGTCTATTATCCTGAGCTGTTTAGACTGGCATTTGGCGACACGGCCATGACCAGCAACAGGGTGTCTTTGGCTTTGTCTCAATTTGTTCGCAGCATTGTTTCTTACAACAGCAAATACGATCAAGGAAGGGCTTTGGTTAATAATCCCGGTGATAATTTTCCCAATTTTACAGCAGCCGAAAACCAGGGCAAGAACATCTTTTTTCAAACCATCCCCAATGGAGGCGGGGCCTGCTTTGGTTGCCACACCACAGAAGCTTTTGTCAGTGCCAATCCAGGTCCACAGAACAATGGATTGGATGCCATTTCTACCACTGATTTGGGTGCAGGTGAAGTCTTTACACAAAATCCCATTTTTGTGGGCAGGTTCAAAACATCTACCCTGCGCAACATTGCTTTGACGGCACCTTATATGCACGATGGCCGTTTCAAAACGTTGGAAGAGGTAGTGGAACATTACAACAGTGGCATCAAAGCCCATCCCACTTTGGCTCCAGCATTGACCAATCCCAATGGAACCCCCGTTAGGCTAAACCTTACTGCAGCACAAAAATCTGCCTTGGTAGCGTTTATGCAAACACTGACCGATAACTCGGTGGCCACCAATGCCAAGTGGACCAATCCGTTTAGGTAATGGCATGGCGGATAACAAAAGGGTTGCCCCCTTACAAGCTGTATCCTGCTTTTTTCAAGGGCATGGTGTAAATCCTTTTTCCAGTGGCAGCTGCAAGGGCATTCATCAAGGCCGGCATCACAGAAGGAACAGAGGTTTCTCCAGCGCCACCGGGTTCTTCGGTACTGGGAATAACATGGATCTCTATTTTGGGCACTTCTGGCATGCGACAAACTTCAAAATCAAAAAAACTGCTTTGGTCCACTGCGCCATTGGAGAGGGTGATTTCGCTTTTTACCGCAGCACTCAAACCCCAAACAAATCC
>RDYY01000037.1 GCA_004293505.1 Sphingobacteriia bacterium
GGCAGCAATGGATTCCATACAGCAAAAATAGGGTTCAGTCAGGAATGGACTAACAATAATTAGTTTGTCTGGTTCAGTGGGGAATAAGTGTTAAAAATCCCGCCTGTTCGGGCTTTCCTTTTTCATGAAGTAGATTTTAATTAATTTTATCGCGAAATGAGAAACCCCGTTAAATGGTTCTTGCTGGCCTTGCTCTTTGGCCAGAACCTGTCTTGTCAAGCCCAAAGCAGTGGTAGCGCCCCCGGATCGGCCCTGCCCGTGAAAATTTCCAATGAACGCTACGATTTTGGCAAAATCACTTATGGCAAACCGGTAGCATATGTGATCACCCTGACCAATGAGGGAAAAGACACATTGGCCTTGGAAAATGTACGTCCCGGTTGTGGCTGCACCACCCCTAATTTTACACCTGGTCAAAAATTCGGCCCTGGTCAAACCGTAGACATCACCATTGGATTCAACAGCAGTGTACTGGGCAAATTCACCCGCTTTACCGACATTATATTAAGTGGCGGCGTGGTGAGACAAACCAGTTTTACCGGCGAAGGCATCCAACAATAACCTCCTACATGAAAAACATCCTTACCGCATTGTTCCTGTTGGGCAGCTTGGCTGCTTTTGGACAAAAAGACATTGCTTTTGCCAAGACCGAGCACCAATTTGGCAAAGTGGCTTTTAACAAACCTGTCACGGTTGTGTTCCAGTATACCAATAAATCCACTAAACCAGTGGTGGTGGAATTTGCCAATGCCGAATGTGGTTGCACCAAGCCCGAATATTCGGCTGCGCCCATTCCTGCTGGCAAATCCAGTACCATCAAAGTGACCTACAATTCTGCCGTTTTAGGGAGTTTCAAAAAAAGGGTAGACGTCAAATTTGCCCATTCCAACCAACCTTATATTTTGACCATTGAGGGAGAAGTCTTTGACCCCAAAGCTGTTCCCGCCGCCACCAAAGGCAAGGCCCGCAAATAAGCCAAGCCCATAAATTTTATTGCTATGCTACCCATTTCCCAAAGGGGCAATGCCATGCCCGCCTCTCCCATTCGCAAGCTGGTTCCTTTTGCAGAAGCAGCCAAAAAAAGAGGCACCAAGGTTTACCACCTCAACATTGGCCAGCCGGATATTGAAACACCCAAAGCCGTGTTGGATGCTGTTCGCCACAGTGACTTTAAAGTATTGGAATACAGCCACAGTGCGGGCAACGAGAGTTACCGCAAAAAACTGGTGCAGTACTATGCATCGGTGGGTGTTCAGGTGAACGCCAACCAAATCATTGTGACCACAGGCGGAAGCGAAGCCATTCAGTTTGGCTTCATGGCCTGTTTGGACCCAGGAGACGAAGTGATCATTCCCGAGCCCTTCTATGCCAATTACAACGGATTTGCTGTTGCGGCGGGTGTGAATGTGGTCCCCGTGACTTCTCATATCCAGAATGGTTTTGCTTTGCCGCCCATGGCCGAGTTGGAAGCCAAGATTACCCAGCGTACCAAGGCCATTGTGATCTGCAATCCCAATAACCCCACTGGCTATTTGTACAGTGCCGCCGAAATGGAACAGTTGAAACAATTGGTACTGAAGTACAATTTGTATTTGTTTTCGGACGAGGCCTACCGTGAGTTTTGTTATGAAGGACACCAAACCAGTGCCTTGCACTTGGAAGGCATTGACGACCATGTGGTCATCATGGACACCATCTCAAAAAGGTATTCGGCCTGTGGAGGACGCATAGGGGCTTTTGTGACCCGCAACCAACAAGTGCTGGACGCAGCCATGAAATTTGCCCAAGCCCGCTTGAGCCCACCCAGTTTTGCCCAAATTGCGGGAGAAGCAGCCGTTGATTTGCCTGCCGATTATTTTGACACCACCAAGGCGGCTTACAAAGCCCGGCGGGATTTGATTGTGCAACGCCTCAATGCCATGGAAGGGGTTTTCTGCCCCAATCCCGGTGGTGCTTTTTATGCCATGGCCCAATTGCCCATTGACGATGCCGACCGTTTTTGCCAATGGCTACTGGAATCTTTTAGCCACCAAGGACAAACAGTGATGCTGGCTCCCGCCACAGGGTTTTATGGTACCCCTGGTTTGGGCAAACAAGAAGTACGTTTGGCCTATGTATTGAACTTAGACGACATCAATGCTGCCATGGATTGTTTGGAAGCTGCTTTGAAAGTGTATCCAAGTAAAATTTAATAAATTAATAATATATTATTTTTATTCGTTTTTGTTCATTTTTTATCAGTTAATTGATTAAAAAGATAAACTTTTGCATAATTTATCCATTTTTAAACAAATAGTATCTATATTTAATGCATAGAAATCAACTATTTGATTCATAATGGCAAGCAATCGAAAAACCCTCCGTTTCTACGGGGGGTTTCCTTTTGAAGGGATGAAGCGTTAAATCCATCTCAATTTTGCATAAACCAGCCAATTCAGCGTTTTATCCCTAGTACTTTTAATCCATGCTGATGTGCCCCAGAAGAAAGGGAATTAAGTTTTTGTTGTTGGGTGCTGTTTTGTGGGTAACCCTTGGATCCGATGCCCAACAATTCCATGCCTTGCATGGCTCGCCATATAGCGGGGTGGCCAGCATGTACAATAACCCAGCTTCACCCATTGGCTCCTCCTTGCACTGGAATTTCACCCCCTTGTCTTTTCAGGTTATTTCCAGTACCAATACCTTGAAACTGGACTCTTTTCAACTCTTCAATAATTCTCGGACCGTTTTAGATTTTCCCAACACCCACCAGAAAAGGTTTTTCAACCAACAATTGGACATCAACTTATTTTCAGGCTTCATGCAAATGGATGAGCGCAGTGCCATTGGCGGGGGACTCAGGTTACGTTCCTATTCGCACGCCATCAGTTCACCCTTTCAAACTTCTAATGACTCAACGCTTACGTTTAACCGGTTTTTACAATTGAATTACCAAACACCAGATTTTTCAGTAGCAGGCGTTTCCAATTCTTGGTTAGAAGGCACAATAAATTACTCTTACATTGCCACAGACAATGAATACCATCGTTTGAGCTTGGGTGGAAGCTTGCATTTATCCGCCAATATAGGAGGGGCTTATACCCGCAACAGCCGCTTGAGTGTTTTGGGGCAATATGATGCAGCAAGAGATGACACCAGTTTCGTGCTTACGGGTGGTACAGTAGAGTACAATTATTCTCAAAACTTTGATGAATGGAACCCAAATTTTGATGTCTCCACCAATATTACCCAGTTCTTGGGCAAAGCACCCATCTCCTTGGGACTGAGTGCTGGATTAGAATATTTTATTTTTAAACCCAGTGCCCAATATTTTGCGGATGAGACAAAAATCTACAACTGGAAGTTAGGGGTTAGCCTCATGGACCTTGGCAACAGCCAGTTTAAAACGGGTCGGTATACAGGCCGATTCTTCAACAACAGCAAGACCCCCATCACTGATTCATTGGTAGAGCAAAGCATTCCAGATCCCTTTAGGGCTCCCGCTTTGCGCGATTCCTTGTTGAGTCTATTTGATACTTTGGTAGCCCTACCCTCGCAATTCAATGTTTCTCGTCCCACCCGTTTGGTGGTGAATGTTGACAAGAATTTGGGGAATGATTTTTACATCAATGCCCAATTAAACATTAATTTTTTTAGCACAGCACAAGCCACAAAATTGCGCAGCAGGGAGCTCAGTTTTTTTACCCTGACACCGCGTTGGGAAACCCAACATTTTGGATTTTACCTGCCTGTACAAATCAATGTACAAAAACAGTTTTGGGTGGGTGCAGCGGCCAAGCTGGGGCCCCTGGTCATTGGAACCCACAACCTGGGTTTTCTGCTGAAAAAAGATCCCTATTTAAATGGTGGATTTTATGCGTTGGTGAGTTTTAGCCCTTTTCAGACCAAGGACAAAATCCCCAAAAGGTCAAGGATCAATTGCTATTGAAAAGATTGAAATCAATTAGTGTTATTACTCAAGGCCAAATTTTACTAAAGGTAAAGGCCAGTCCCCAAGAATTGTAATAGTCCCATTTGTTGTCCCAAACAGCAGCAATGCCCACTTCCCAGTCTTTGGGCAGGTGAAGACCATATTCTACGCCCAGGCGGGTAGTGACAAAATTATGCCCTTTGGCAAATTCCCCACCAACGCCCCCCAAAAAAGAAAAATGTTTACCCGGTTTATAGATGGCCACAGGAACAACTGTAAAGGGAAATTTCCGCTCTATCAATTCATTGCCATGGCTTTCAATCACAAATGACTCTAAAATCAAATCGCTCTGTACCCCAATGGCCCATTTGTCATTGATCCAGTGGTCATAATTGATGGACCAAGAAGGCAGAGTTAACCATTTGGTATCGCCATCTACTTTCCCTTGTGAAACATGGGTATGTCCCAGTCCGATGGTCAAGCGGTTGGCTCCTTTTAGGCCATGGTGAGCAGGGGGATGACCTGAGGGATGGGTAGGTGAAGTTTCCTGGCCTGACGCCCAGCTGATCATACCCAGGAATAGAAAAAGAAAAAATGACTTCTTTGGCATAAGTAATCCAATTAAAATGTGCGCCCAAATCAGCGTTTAAAAACGGTATTGCCTTCTTTGATGGTTTCTTTTACTTGAATTTCTTTCAGTTTCATGGGATCAATTTTCAAAGGATTTTGGTCCAAAATCACCATGTCGGCCAATTTTCCAGCCTTGAGGCTTCCTTTGCGGTCTTCTTCAAAATGTTGCCAAGCGCCCCAAGAAGTAATGGACTGAAGGGCTTGGTAAGGCGTTAATTTTTCTGCTTCTCCAATGATTGTTCCACTGCGGCTGACGCGGTTAACCGTGGTCCATAGGATCATCATCAGGTTGGGGAAAGCCACAGGTGCATCGGTATGACTGGTCACGTGCAAACCCTTTTTGAGGGCACTGTTGATGGGACTGATTTGCTGGGTCTTTTCTGGGCCAATGATTTTCTTGTACCAATCGCCCCAATAATAAGTGTGCATGGGGAAGAGAGAAGCCACCACATCATATTTTTTCATGCTGTCCAATTGGTCCATGCGAATCAA
>RDYY01000038.1 GCA_004293505.1 Sphingobacteriia bacterium
AGCGGTATGATTGATTCCCATACCAAAACCTACGAGCAGTTGGCCAAATTATTTCCTCATTTGGAAACCGATAAAGCACCCCCCAATGGTGTATTCGAACAAGCTTTGGCCGAGAACGAAGCCCATTATTTAACGCCTTTTTTCAAACTCTTGGCATGAGGATCATTTCGGGAAAATGGGGGGGGAGGCGCATTCAGCCACCCGCTCACATGCCGCACACCCGTCCTACCACTGACATTGCCAAAGAAGGACTCTTCAATATTTTACAAAACCGCATGACATTTGAAGACGCCAAGACCTTGGATTTGTTTGGCGGTACCGGATGCATCAGTTATGAATTGGCCTCCCGCGGTGCAACCGACCAGACCATAGTAGAGAAAGACCCTATCATGGCGGCTTTCATCCAAAAAAACATGGAAAACTTTGGTCACACCGGTTTCCAGATTTTAAAAATGGATGTTTTTGCTTTTTTGCAACACGCCAAAGACCCTTACGATTTTATTTTTGCTGGACCTCCCTATGCATTGGGTCCCATAGATGAATTGCCCAAACTGATCGTGTCCCAAGGCTTGATAGCCCAGGGTGGTTTTTTTGTGTTGGAACACACACCCCGCAATACGTATGAAAAATATGCGGGCTTTCAGTTTGCGCGCAACTACGGCACCACGGTCTTTAGCTTTTTTGCTTAGTCCACCGAGCTGGGGTGTCTTTCTCTGCCACTGCGGATTTCGTCAATGGTAAAGAGCAATGACAATTGAAAGAAATTCTTGTTGTTGTCTTTGCCTGATCCCAACAAATCAGTACGGTTGAGTATGCCAGATTGCAGGGTAAAATTGGGGTGCATGACCCAGCCCAATCCAGCATAAAACCTGTTTTGTTCAAAAAAGGGGTTTCGATTGTGCAAGAAAAATTCGTTGGACACATTCAAATACACAGCCCCGTTTTCAATTTTGGGTTTGTTGAACGGATAGAGCAAATTGATGCGGTACCGGAAGCGGTTGCGGTAACCCTGAGAGGTAAACCTTTGCTCGAAACGATAGCGGTGTTCCAGTTTTACCCTGCCCCAATTGTTGTTCAACACCAGTTGTTGCCAAATGCGGAACTCATCGTTTTGAACCGGGGTTGAAAATTCTTTTTCGTCAAATTGGTAAGTGGTGTACCGCCCGCCAGCCAAGACCAAGCTGATGTTTTTTGGAAAATTATACCCCACACCAAATTTGTATTCGTGGTAAGAGAAAGCCCTGTTCACTTTTAAACTGCGCACCTGCGCTTCGGCAATGGCAAACCATTTTTTATTAAAATTTTTCTTGGCACTCAACACATACCATCCGCCCACACCGCCAGGAATTTGCGCCGACGCAGCAAATGGTGAGAAAAAAGCCATCACAAGGATGGCTTTGAAAAAATATTTTGAAATCGGTCGATTCAATGCGCTAGATATAGTGGAACCATTGTTTGTTGTAGTCCCAATTTTCAAAAGCCTTGGCCACAGCCGTCAAGAAGCTGGCACCAATGCTGCCATCCACAATGCGGTGGTCATAACTGAGCGACAAATACATCATGTGGCGGATGGCAATGTAATCGCCTTCAGGACCTTCCATGACCATGGGTCTTTTCTTGATGGCACCCACGGCTAAAATGGCTACCTGGGGTTGACTGATGATGGGTGTTCCCATCAAGCTGCCAAAAGTACCCACATTGGTCAGGGTAAAAGTTCCGCCTTGTGTGTCTTCGGGTTTCAAGCGGTTGTTGCGGGCGGCATCGGCCATGCCATTCACGGCCTTGCTGAGTCCAACAATGTTCAGTTGATCAGCTCCTTTGATGACGGGCACAATCAAATTACCCGTGGGCAAAGCAGTGGCCATGCCAATGTTGATGTCTTTTTTCAACACGATGCGGTCACCATCAATGGAACAATTGATGTAAGGGTATTGCTTCATCACTTCCACAATGCACTCAATGAACATGGGGGTGTAAGTGAGTTTGGTAGACTCGCGGTATTCAAATTCTTTCTTGACTTTTTCGCGCCACAAGACCATGTTGGTGACATCGGCTTCCGCAAAACTGGTCACGTGGGGACTGGTGTGCTTGCTGTCGACCATGTGTTTGGCAATCAACTTGCGCATGCGGTCCATCTCGATGATCTCGGTCAAGCCACTGACTTGAACGGAACTGGGATCGGATATTTTATGTCCAGTTTGCAGCTTGGGGGCCACAGCCACGGGGGCGGGAGGTGCGGCAGCTGCAACGGGCACAGGTGCTGGAACGGGCGCAGGCGCTGCTACTGTTACTGGTGCAGCCACAGGTACGGGGGCTGGTGGTGCAACAGTGTCTGCAGGAGAAGCAACAAGTGCTGATGCAAGTACGGGTGCCGATGGGGCGGGTGTTTCTTGCCAATGGGCAGGAGCGGGTGTTGCAGGAGCCGGAGCTGCTGTTACACCAGGATCTTGTGGATAATGAACAGGTGCTGCTGGTGCCGGAGCTGATACAGGGGCTGGAGCTGGTGCGGCCATTGGTGCGGGCACTTCAACTGGCACTGCTGCGGGCACAGGTGCGGCAACAGGAGCAGGTTGTGGAGCAGGCGCTGGGGCTGGCGGCGCAGGCGCGTAAACAGGAGCGGGAGCGTAAGCAGGTACACGACCTGCTTTTTTATCGACCAAGTATTGTAAAATGTCTTTTTTGGACACCCTGCCATCGTTGCCCGTGCCAGGAATTCTTTCCAGTTCGCTCAAAGAAATGCCTTCGCTGTTGGCAATGTTCAACACCAGGGGAGAATAAAAACGGTTGCCCATGGCTTTGGGCAAATTTTCCGCAACAAATGCGGCGGGTTGATAAGGTATTTCAGCTGGCGCTGCTTCGGGCACAGGTGCAGCAACGGGGCTTGCAATGGGTGCTGGCGGCGCAGGCGCAACAACAGGAGCAGGTGGTGGAACAGAGGCAGGTGCAGGTGCGACTAGAGGTGGTGGAGCGGGTGCGGCAACAGGTGCAGGTGGTGGAGCGGGTGCAGCCACTGCAGCAGTGGCTTCGGTTTCAATGCGGGCAATCACTGTGCCAATGGGCACCACATCATTGACCTGAAAAAGAATTTCTTTGATGGTTCCGGCAACAGTAGAAGGCACTTCACTGTCCACCTTATCGGTGGCAATGTCCAACAAGGTTTCATCCAATTGAACCTTGTCGCCAATGCCTTTGTGCCACTTTAAAATAGTGGCTTCCATGATGCTTTCGCCCAATTTGGGCATCACCAATTCCGCTATTGCCATACAATCGTTTTGATTACGTAATCCACTACTAATCAACAAATATACCCCCTAGGGTCGCATTTTTATTCAACTCTTTTCCACAATGTATTGGCGCAAATAATTCATGGCTTGCAAGGCTGTCCATTCAATGTTTTTGGCCCGGTCAAAACGCAAGTGAATGCACTGGGCTTGGGTGCCAGCCGGTCCACTCACGGCCATCCACACCGTACCCACAGGCTTTTCTGGCGTGGCCCCACCAGGCCCCATGATGCCACTCACGGCAATGGCATAATCCGTACTGAATTTCTGGCGAATGCCTTCGGCCATCTGCCTCACAACGGGTTCACTCACTACGCCCACCGTTATGGCGTCTTGGTGGCTTACCCCCAACTCAGATTCTTTGATGCGATTGGAATAGCTGACCACCGACCCAATGAAAAAAGCCGAAGAGCCGGGGTGTTTGCTCAACAAATGAGCCATGAAGCCGCCGGTGCAACTCTCGGCCGTGGCCAGGGTTTGGTTTCTTTCCAACAACAATTGCCCAACAATTTTTTCCATGGGCAGGTCGGCCTTGGCCACCAAATATTCACCCACCGCCACTTGCAAGCCTTGGAACAATGTTTCCAATTGGTTTTCCAAAGCTGCTTTGTCCATGCCCCAAGCGCTCAGGCGCAAACGTACCATGCCGTGGTTGGGCAAATAGGCCAACTTCACATCTGAAGGTAAACTGGCTTCGAAATCTTTTATTTTCTCGGCCAAGAAAGACTCGCCCACACCAGCGGTGATCAAGGTTTTGTGCACCACATGGCCCGTTTTAAAATGGGTCAGCAAACGCGGCATCACTTCGTTTTCCATCAACCATTGCATCTCCATGGGAACACCGGGCAAAGACACATATACCACGCCGTCTTTTTCAAACCACATACCAGGTGCTGTTCCTTTTTGGTTCATCAAAACAGTACAGACATCGGGCACTTCTGCCTGTTTGGCATTGCGCTCGATCATGGGCCGTTTTAAAATATTTTCAAAAATATTTTTCACATGGTCCAAAGTGGGTTGGTGCACCACCATTTTGCCGCCAAAATAGTTGCAGAGCAAGGGTTTGGTGATGTCGTCGGCTGTGGGTCCCAACCCGCCCGTGATCAATACCAATTGGCCCTGTTGGGGGGCTTCTGTCAAAGCTTGCCAAATATCGTCCCAGCGGTCGGCCACAGCCACGCGGCGCTTGACCAAAATTCCCGACTGGTTCAACAAGCGGGCCATCCAAGCACTGTTGGTGTCTATGACTTGTCCATACAGCAATTCGTCGCCAATGGTAATGATGGTGGTAAACAAGGGTTGTGCAGCGGACATGGCTTAAAAATAAGTGGAAAGGGCCGCCAGCATATCGGCTGGCATGCGGCTTCTTTTGTTGGTTTGGGTATCAATGAAAAACAAGGTAACGGCTCCCGTGGTCAAAAGTTTATTTCTTTCATTAAAAACTTCGTGTTCAAAACGGATTTCGTGTTTGTCGGGCAATTCGCGCAAAATGGTTTTGATGGTGATGTTTTCGTCGTAATGGGCAGGCCGTAAAAAATTGACTTCCAGTTTTACCACGGGCATGCGAATGCCCATTTCTTCCATTTTTTTGTAGGTGAAACCCAAGGCCCGTATGGCTTCTGCCCGGCCCACTTCAAAATATTGTGCATAATTGCCATAGTAAACAATGTCCATTTGGTCGGTTTCGGCATACCGAACACGCAAGTTTGTCAAGTGGGTGTACATGGCCCGTTTTCGGCAAAATTAATGC
>RDYY01000150.1 GCA_004293505.1 Sphingobacteriia bacterium
TTGACCTTTGCCGACAAAGCCGATTACGACAAGATCCAAGAAGACGATACCATTGCCATTGAAGGCTTGACCCATTTTGCACCCGGTAAATCTTTGGATTTGGTCTTGACACACGCCGATGGCAGCCAAGACCGCATTGTGGTAAACCACACTTACAATGAACAGCAAATTGGCTGGTTCAAAGCAGGTGGTGCCCTCAACATCATTCGCCAACAAGTAGCCGGATAATTTTTTCTGGCTGTAGCAGCAAAGCCCTTGAAGCCTTACCTTCAAGGGCTTTTTTATTCAACTATCGCTTATGGCACTCAGCAGGTTTTGGTTGGTCATTATTTTGGGTTCTGTGGCCTACCTCATGGCCCTTTTGTTCAGTGGCCAATACTACAGCATTGAATATGCGGTGAATGGGAAAAAAGACGACCCCATTTTGCGAAAAGAAGTGTATTTGAACAGCCTGCCAACTGCCATTCAAGACAGCCTGAAAGGCAGCAAAGACAAAAAATGGGCCACGGGCAAAGACAGTTTGTATGTCTTGGAAAACCAAGTGGTGCGCATCTATGCAGGCAAACAAGCCACAGATGGTATTTTGCCCACTTGCAAGAACACCATTTTTGATTTGCTCTTGCCCTTGGTAGCTTATTTGAGTTTTTTCTGTGGCATTTTGCAACTCTTGATTGACAGTGGCGCTTCAGAAAGACTGGCCCGATTGCTCAGCCCAGTTTTTGTGAAAGTCTTTCCCGAAATCCCAGCCAACCACCCTTCCATCTCTTACATGATGCTGAATTTTGCGGCCAATTTTTTGGGACTTGACAGTGCCGCCACGCCTTTTGGCCTCAAGGCCATGGCCAGTCTGCAAGAAATCAATCCCGACAAAGAAAAAGCCAGCAACAGCCAAATCATGTTCATGTGTTTACATGCCGCAGGCCTGACTTTGATTCCTACTTCTATCATTGGTTACCGGGCTGCCCAACACGCCGCCAATCCTGCATTACCTCCTTTATAGGCACCATTGCTGCCTTGATCATTGTGGGCATTCGGCAGCGCATCAACTTGCTCAACATTACACTGGTCAGTTCCATTGGTTTGGTGATAGGCATCATCACCGGCCTTTTGTTTTACATCACCCAATTGGACTTGATTGGCAAGGGGCATTTTACCGGGAACCTCTCCAATATCTTGCTCTTGGGCATCATCTTCGTGATTTTGGCTTATTCGTTTTTGCGCGAAAAACGCTTCAGTGCACAAGGCAAAAATGTGTTCAATTCTTTTGTAGACGGGGCCTATGATGGCTTGAAAACGGGTCGCACCATTTTCCCTTATATCTTGGGCATGTTGGTGGCCATTTCCCTTTTCCGCAACAGTGGGGTCTTTGAAATTTTGGCCGGCTATTTGGCCAAGGGCTTCCTTTTTATCGGCGTGGACAAACAAATTGTAGATGCTTTGCCCATTGCCATTTTGCGGCCCTTTAACGCAGCAGGCAGCAGGGGCTTTTTGATTGACGCCATGCGTACTTATGGGGCTGATTCCTTTACGGGCCGATTGGCTTGTGTTTTCCAATGTGCAGCCGAAACCACCTTTTATGTGATTGCCGTTTATTTTGGCAGCATCCAAGTCAAGAATACACGTTATACCTTGGGCGCCATGCTCTTGGTGGATTTGATCTGTGTGTTTGCCGCCATTTTCCTCTGTTTGTTGTTCTTTAGTTTTTAAGCCATTGTACAAAGGATTGATTTTTCTGTATCTGGTCATTTTTGGGTGCTACATTTTGTTCACCCGACAGCCCGATTATTTTGATGGAGAGAAACTGCCCGCCAGCATAGTTTTGCGGGCACAAAAAAGGGGAGAAGCCCCCTTAGCGTTTGCCCGGTATGAATTCAACGGACAGCATTATCTTTTGGATACCCGTTATTGGGGAAAGGACTTTGAAGCGGGCCAAAAATTGACCGTCATTTTAGAGAAAGAACACCCCAAAAAGGCTGCTGTGTATGGGTTTTGGGGCTATTGGTTGAGTGGGGCAGAATTGTTGTGGTCCATGGTGGCGGGTGTGCTCTTGTTTCAAGTAGCGGTCTCCATCACCCGCAATCCTACGCCCGAAGCGTTGATAGAACAATTGGAGTATACACCCGAAAAGAAAACCAAATACGTTTGACCATGATTTCAAAAAATAAGTTACCACTTTCTACAAAAGAAAAGCTGCTGGCGTCAATGAACACCACATGGCCCAGGGCTTTAAAAACAAGCCGAAGTCTTTCTAGAAAGATTGCTGTGTTCTTGTTGTTGGTAACCGGCATTTTAGCTTTGCCTTTTTGTACAAGACACCCCTATAAAAGCACCAATGCATCGCATCGCCAACAAGTGAAAGCCTTGACCAAAGAATTGAAATCTGAGCCCAATCAATCATTTGGAACAGACAGTATTTTAACAGCCCCTTATTGGGTGGGGACCACCAATTTTGGCTTGCGAAAACCCAGTTATGTCATCATCCACCACACGGCCCAACACAGTACCGATGAAACCCTGAAAACCTTTACCCTGCCCCGCACCCAAGTGAGCGCCCACTATGTGATTGGCAAGGATGGCCGGGTCTTTCACATGCTAAACGATTATTTCAGGTCTTGGCATGCGGGCAACAGCCGCTGGGGCAACCAGGGCGACCTGAATTCATTTTCGATTGGCATTGAATTGGACAACAATGGGTACCAATATTTTGACAGCTTACAAATCAACAGCTTGTTGGTGGTCTTGGACCGATTGAAGAAAACCCACAATATTCCCGCTGCCAATTTCATTGGTCATGGCGACATAGCACCCACCCGCAAAAACGATCCCAATTGGCGATTCCCCTGGGCTTTGCTGGCCCAAAAAGGATTTGGATTGTGGTATGATTCAGCGCGAAAACCCGTACCCGAAGGATTCCAGGCCAACCAAGCTTTGCGCATCATTGGTTATGACATGCGCGACACCACGGCTGCACAAGTGGCTTTCAAACGCCATTTTTTGCAAGACACCACCCGTGGTTTGAACGACAGGGCCAGGGAAATTTTGTTTAACCTACAGCAGAAATATTTTTAGACTAACAGTTGTTAGCATACATTTGCAAAAAATTTACTTCCATGCACTTCCAGTTGACCGAAGAACAATTGATGATCCAAAAAGCGGCACGTGATTTTGCCCAAAACGAATGTTTGCCTGGCGTGATAGAAAGAGATGAATTACAACGTTTTCCCAAAGATCAGGTGTACAAATTGGGGGAATTGGGTTTCATGGGCATGATGGCCAGTCCCGATTATGGTGGCGCTGGCATGGACACCATCAGCTATGTATTGGCCATGGAAGAAATCAGTAAAATTGATGCCAGTACCAGCGTGAGCATGAGTGTCAACAACAGCTTGGTGTGTTGGGGACTGGAAGCATTTGGCAACGAAGCACAAAAACAACAATATTTGACCCCCTTGGCGCAAGGTCGAAAAGACGGGGAAATTTACATTGGGGCTTTTTTATTGAGCGAACCTGAAGCGGGTTCTGACGCTACTTCTCAGCGGACCACGGCAGAAGACATGGGCGATCATTATTTGCTCAACGGCACCAAGAACTGGATCACCAATGGCTCTTCTGCCTCTGTTTATTTGGTGATTGCACAAACCGATCCTGCCAAGGGCAGCAAGGGCATCAATGCTTTTATTGTAGAAAAAAACTGGCCTGGTGTAACCGTGGCTGCCAAAGAAAATAAGCTGGGCATCCGCGGCAGCGATACCCATACCATTTTGTTGACCGATGTAAAAGTACCCAAAGAAAACCGCATTGGAGAAGATGGCTTTGGTTTCAAATTTGCCATGAAGACCTTGGCAGGTGGCCGCATTGGCATTGCCGCTCAGGCCTTGGGCATTGCTTCTGGCGCGTATGAATTGGCTTTGGCTTACAGCAAGCAGCGCAAAGCATTTGGCAAAGAAATCATGCACCACCAAGCCATTCAATTCAAGTTGGCCGACATGGCCACCAAGATTGAATCTGCTCGCTTGCTTTGCTTGAAAGCAGCTTGGGAAAAAGACAATGGACTGGATTATACCCTCAGTTCATCCATGGCAAAAGTATTTGCTTCTGAAACGGCCATGTGGACCACCACCGAAGCCGTACAAATTCACGGTGGATATGGTTTTGTGAAAGAGTACCACGTGGAGCGCTTGATGCGCGATGCCAAAATCACCCAGATTTACGAAGGCACCAGCGAGGTACAAAGAATTGTGATCAGTCGTTCTATTTTGAAATAGGGCAGGACCTTAGTTAGCACAAAACAATGGCAGTCAACACTGAATTTTACCAGTCCCTGGTGGCCCAATTGCCACCGGAAGTGCAATTGGTTGCCGTCAGCAAAACCAAGCCCAACAACGATATCCAAGCCTTGTATGATTTGGGCCAAAGAGATTTTGGTGAAAACTATGTGCAAGAACTGGTGGACAAGTCGGCTCAATTGCCCCAGGACATTCGGTGGCATTTTATTGGGCACTTGCAAAGCAACAAGGTAAAATACCTTGCTCCCTTTGTGCACCTGATTCAAGGCGTAGACAGTTTAAAACTCTTGTTGGAAATCAACAAGCAAGCCAACAAATTGGGGCGGGTCATTCCGGTTTTGTTGCAAATGCACATTGCCCAAGAAGAAAGCAAGTTTGGCATGGATGCAGCCGAATTGGAACAAGCCGTGGAAGCAGCCCAAAACCTTTCTGGGGTAAGGGTAGATGGCCTCATGGGCATGGCCAGCTTTACCCACAACCTGGACCAAGTAAAGGAAGAGTTTACCCGCTTAAAATACCAATACGATGCCTTGAACAAGGGGCGCTTTCGATGCCTATCCATGGGCATGAGCGGCGATTATGCCCTGGCCATTGCGGCAGGTTCTACCTGTGTGCGCATCGGCAGTTTGTTGTTTGGCAGCAGGAACTGAATCCTTTGGCCAAACCTTATTTTTTGTAATCCAACACCAATTGGCAAAAAGCTTTTACCCCCACATCCAATTTGCTGTCGTTGATTTGAAAACCAGGGGTATGGTGGTGGGTGGCATTTTCAGGGCTCAATTGGGGATCGCGTGCCCCCACGTTAAAGAAAAACGCTGGGGCTTTTAAGCCATAAAATGAAAAGTCTTCTGCCCCTGTGGTCCAATGGATGGGTTTTACCTTGTCTTTGCCAGCCGCTTTCTGCAAGGATGCGAGAGAAGCAGACACCAAAGCGGGATCGTTCACGGTCACCAAGGTTTTGGTATCAATCATGACATCGGCTGTGGCCCCATGGGCTGCTGCAATTTGGGTGGCCATGCGGCGCATGCGCTCGTGCACTTGTTTTTGCATCTCAGGATCCAAGGTTCTGATGGTACCTTCCATGGTGGCCGTTTCAGGGATGATATTGGGCCTAACCCCCGCTTGGATTTTCCCCACCGTAATGACCACGGGGGCTTGGGGCAAATCCATCTGGCGGCTGACAATGGTTTGCAAGCCAGCAATGATTTCGGCACTGACCACTACTGGGTCCACCGCATTCCAAGGGCTGGCACCATGGCTTTGGCGGCCATTGACTTTGATGGTGAACCAATCAGAAGAAGCCATGAAAGCACCGGGCTTGTAGTAAATACTGCCCAGGTCTAATTCTGAGGAAATATGGATCCCAAACACAGCATCCACTTTGGGATTGTCCATGGCCCCTTCCTTGATCATCAAGGGTGCGCCTCCTTCTTCGTCTCCGGGAGGACCTTCTTCGGCAGGTTGAAACAAAAAGACCACCGATCCATTCAATTGGGGTTTGAGTTCACTCAACACTTTGGCCGCACCCAAGAGCATGGCCATGTGGCTGTCGTGTCCGCAAGCGTGCATCACAGGTACAGTATTGCCCAAGTA
>RDYY01000151.1 GCA_004293505.1 Sphingobacteriia bacterium
AAGCGTCTTGCAAGGATTGCCGTATGGTAAAATAAGTATAGGAATTGGGTACATCATTAAAATCTCCGCAAATGACCAAGGGGTAGGGTGATTGAGACAGGGCTTTTTTGACTTGGTCGGCTTGAGCGCCACGGGTCATGTAAGCTTTTTTCATTTTGCGCACCAGGCTTTTGGATTCGCTGAGATTCACCTCAGAGCTTTCTTTGATCCTTTCTATGTTTTTATAATCGTTCTCTTTGAATTTAAAAGATTGCAAATGCGTAGTGTAGACCCGAATGGTTTGGTTTCCTTTTTTTAAATCGGCAAAAATCAAGCTCTCTTCGTTGGGGTAAGCCAGCCGACCACTGTCCAACATAGGATATTTGGAAAAGATGATGCTGCCAGAATGGTATTGCCCATTGTTGCTAGAAAAATCTTTGGAAAAATAATGGTAGGGATGTGTAGGGGTAAAAAGGGCAATGTTGTTTTCCCATTGACCACTGTTGAATTCTTGTAAACAAATGACGTCAGGCTTGAATTTTAAAATGGAAGCCGCTATTTCTTCTCTGACCAAATTTTTCAGGTTTTTGGAACGGCTCATGCCATTGAAACCTTGGATGTTCCAATTCACGATGCGCAAACAATTCTCGGGCTTTCTTTTGGTAAAAAGGGTATTACCATTCCAGGCAAATACCACGGACACTTGCTGGTAACCCAAGCACAGGGTTAGAAAAGGAAGCAGGGCCCAAATGGGTTTGGTAATGAGCCAAAACACCAAGGTCATCAAGAGCAAGACTACCAAATACGGTGTGGCCAAAGAGAAAAAACCGTGGATCCACCATTCCGATGGGTTCACAATGGGGGTCAGGCAGGCCACCAAAAAAACCAGCACCAACAAGATGTTGAGGAAGACAAAAAAACGTTTTACAAATCGTCGCAGAGCAGAACTGACCATGGTTAAAAATACAACAAAAAATCACCAGGTAAAACGGGCCAGCAAAGGGTAATGGTCCGAGAGGTCTAAGCGCGGTGATTCTTGGTGAAGAGATTGAAAAGCAGGACTGTACAAGATCACATCGATGCGCAAAATCGGATTGAAACTGTGGTAAGTGCCTTCCATGCCAAACCTCTCCTCTAGGAACGCGTCTTTTAATCCTTTTTTCAGTTGGCTGTAGACATGCGAATTGGGAACAGCATTCAAGTCTCCACAAAAAACAAAAGGATGGGGAGAGGCATTCATGAAAATTTTTGCTTGCTTGGCTTGTGCGCTGTGCACCACATCATAGTGTTGCATTCTTTGCCAACGGTTTGAATGAAACAAAAAGGAGGTATCTTCTTTTACAACTTCGATGGTGCCAACGTTGTGGATGCCCAAGCGGTTGTGGTGCAAAAACATAGAACTGAAATGGGTGTTGAAAACCCTGACGGTATCACCTTTGATCAGCAAATCCGCAAATGCCAAACTCTCACTTCTTTCTTTGGTTTTATAGGGATAATGGCCTTGTTCAACAATGGGAAAGCGGGAAAAAATAGCAGTCCCATAATCGGTAGCATCTTTTGAGAAATAATGATATGGATATTGGAGGGTACGGGCGATGAGGTGGGACAGGTTTTCTGCCCTAAAACCTGCCGACTCAGCATAGTCTTGAAAACAGAGGACATCTGGTTGTTTTTCTTGGATATAGGCCAACATGCGCTCCCGTTTGGGCTGCCACACATGGTCGTTTTCATATCCTTGGAAAAACTCGTTTACGTTCCAAGACAAAACTGTCAAGGTTTTGGATTTGACTGGTTCTGGTTTTCCCCAGCCCGTTCCCCACAAATAAGAAAGATTAGGTCCCGCGGCCAAGAGTAGAAAAGCCCACCAAGCCGATTTTTTGCCCCAAACATAAAATGCCAAAACGCACCACACCAAGTATCCCACAAAAAGAAAAGGAAAGCCAATGGTCAAAAAAGTGATGTAGGGGAAGGTTTGTGGATGCAGGATGGTACTGCAACAAGCCACCAGGTAAACCAATGTCAAGCCAGTGCCTGCCCAGAGCAGCCAGCGCAGGGAATGTTGTTGGGTTTGCGGTAAAGCCATGGTCTACTCTTCGCTGGCCTTTTGTAAAAAGGCCTTTTCTTCGTCGGTTAAGAACGAATAACCCTGTTGGTTTATTTTGTCCAAGATGGCGTCCAGTTTTTGTTGGGTCACCTGGGTGATTTTTTCGTAGGGCTTGCGGTTGGCCCGATAGAATAGTTTGTCTTTGCTGGCAGGAGCAGATTTTTCTGGGTTAAACCAACCATTGATGGTGTCAACCAAAGAAATCATCCAGGCAGACCAGTCTCTTCCCTTTTGCAATTGTTTCACAAAGAAAAATCCAAAAGCTCCAGCTGCCAAGTGACCCGCTCCAATCCCCGCATTGACACTGGACAAGGAAGTGAAATCAAAAATGGCAAACAAAAGGGTCAATACCCACAAGGGAATACCCCCGTTGAGCAAAGGGAAAATGCGGTAATCGGGTGCCAGCGTTGTGGTGGCAACGGCGATGCACATCACGGCAGCTCCTCCCCCCATCAAAGGCCCCACTTGGCCCAGGTTGCGCTCCAAAGCGGGAACAAAATGGTTGGCCGATAAAAAGACCAAAGCCCCTATCAATCCACCGTACAAATAAAGGGGGATGATTTTTTTGTTGCCCGCCAAATCTTGGAGGATAAAGCCAAAAGCCCACAGCCACAATACTGTGCTGATCAACTGCCAAATGCTGTAATGGGTAAAAAAATGGGTGAAAAGGGTCCAAGGCCGATAAAAGAAAACGCTGGGCTGAGGGGAAAGAGTGAGCCAGTCTAAGATTTGGCGAAAGAAAAAAGCCTCGGGTATGTCAGAGAGGTAGTAGACAATTTTAATGAAATGAATGCCCACAAAAGCCAGGGTATTGGCGGCAAAGAGCAATACCAAAGCATTGTTGTCTTGTCCCAATAATACTTGTCGGGGGGAGCGATAGTTTTCCAAGGCCATGCTATTAAAACGATTTTTTCGAATTTTTGTTCCAAGTCAACACAATCAGCAATCCCACCAGCGCCCCACCAATGTGGGCCCAGCGGGCTACATTGTCGCCGGCAGAGTTGCGCAGGGCAAAAAAGAACTCATACCCAAAATAGATCAAGCCAATCCATTTGGCCTTGATGGGCACCAGAAAATAGATGTAGATATAGGTGTTCGGAAACAAGTACACAAAAGCAGCCAAAATACCAAAAACGGCACCACTGGCGCCGATGGTGGCCGTGTTCACCCTTTGTTGGATATAGTCCAGGCTTTTCTCCATGCTGATGGGATCCAGGGCAATTTTACCTGATTGGATCAAGTCGTAATCTCGGATCAGGGGCAGGAGTTCATAGCTCAAAAACAGGAGGTGAATAAAAGCTGCCCCCAGTCCACAGACCAAATAAAAAGTGAGGAATCTTTTGGCTCCCCAAATGTTTTCCAAGACCGAACCAAACATCCACAAGGCAAACATATTGCCCAGGATATGGCCAAAATCGCCGTGCAAGAACAAGTGGGTCACCAATTGCCAGGGACGAAAGAGGGTGCTTTGCCATGCATGCAGGGCCAGGCTGTCTTCCAAGGAAAAAGGGGCTGAAGGGCCGCTGAACACTTGTTGGGCCAAGAAAAAAAGCCCGTTGATGATCAATAGGTTTTTGACAATGGTAGGCAGAATCTCAAATCGGCTGGGACGAAACTCAGTCATGTTGCTTTCTTTTCAGTTGAACCACATTTTCTATGTGCAAGGTATGGGGAAACATGTCTACGGGCTGAATGGCGGTTACAGTATATTTTTCTGCCAACAGGGCCAGGTCCCGGGCTTGGGTGGCGGGGTTGCAAGAGACATAAACCACCAGGGGTGCTTCCAAGTCCAAAATTTTCTGCACCAGTTTTTCGTGCATGCCAGCCCGGGGCGGGTCGGTAATGATGACATCGGGTTTACCGTGTGTGGCAAAAAAATCATCGTTGCAAATGTCAATGACATCACCGGCAAAAAAATCTGCTTTGGTGATACCATTTCTTTCTGCATTGATTTTGGCATCGGCAATGGCATCGGCAATGGCTTCTACACCAATGATTTTGCGGGCACCTTGGTGGCAAAACAGGCCAATGCTGCCCGTGCCACAATACAAATCATACAATACCTGGCTGCCATCCAATTCAGCCATTTCTCTGGTCACTTGGTAGAGGGCTTGGGCTTGGGCAGAATTGGTTTGAAAAAACGACTTGGGGCTGATCTTGAAACGCAGGTCTTCCAAAGCTTCTTCAATGTAACCGGGCCCAAAAAAAACTTGGGGAGAGAGGTCATAGAGGGCGTCGTTCTTTTTGGGGTTGATGGTATACAGCAAGGTAGTAATGGCAGGAAAAGCAGCCAAAAGCCCTTCCAGCAAGGCTTTTTGGTGAGTCTTGTCTTCGTACCCAAACACCACATTGACCATCCATTGGCCCAAGGTAGAGTTGCGCACCACCAAGTTGCGGATCCAACCCTCATGGGCTTTGATGTTGTAAAAAGGAAGGCCATGGGCCTTGGTGTAGTCTGCTACAAAATGACGAATCCCATTGGTGGGCTCGGCTTGCAAGTGGCAGGTATTGATCTCAATGACTTTATCAAAAAAACCCCTTAAGTGAAATCCCCCCGCACCAGGTAATTGGTCGGGAGATTCTCCGCGTGCTTTCATGGCCTGGAATGCAGCGTCCGCTATGTATTTGCGGTTGGCAAATGTGTATTCCATTTTGTTGCGGTAAGCTTGGGTGGCTTGGGCCCCCAGGATGGGCTTAATAGCAGGCAAGGGGATCTTGGCAATCCGGTTCAAATTGTCGCTGACTTGTTTGAATTTGTAGGACAGCTGTTTTTCATAAGGCAACATTTGCCACTGACAGCCGCCACAGAGACCAAAATGTTCGCAAAAAGGACTCACCCGATCGGGGGAGAGGGCGTGAAACCGAATGGCTTTGCCTTCGGCCCAATCGGCCTTGTTCTTGCCCAATTGCACATCT
>RDYY01000387.1 GCA_004293505.1 Sphingobacteriia bacterium
CCTGGTGCTGGCTTTGGCACTGGGTCTTTTTTTGTTTTGGGCCTATACCCAACACAGCGGGTTGGGTATTTCGCCCGATTCGGTGGCTTACCTGAGCACCGCCGAACACTTGCTCAGTGGCAAAGGAGGGGTTGATTTTAGTGGACAAGCTTTGGTATTGTTTCCCCTGGGTTATCCTTTTTTCTTGGCCCTGGTGTTGGGCCTCTTGCCTTTTGCCACCCCATCTATTTTGTTGTGGACCAACGCTTTGCTCTGGGCCAGTTATTTGGTGGGCCTGCGCAAAATCTTGCACGAGATTTTTCCTGCTGCCTGGTTGGTCCGGTATTCGGTTTTATTGGTGGCAGCCACCAGCCCAGCCCTGTTGGAAGTCTTCACCATGGTCTGGTCCGAGACCTTGTTTCTATGGGTTACACAATTGTTTTTATGGGCCGCTTATCAACATGGCAAAGCCAGCCCTTCGCGCTGGCAAAACCTATGGTTTTGGGTCATGACGGTTTGTGCTGCAGCTGGCTTATTCACCCGCTTTGCGGGGCTGAGCTTGGTCATAACGGGGGTGGTCTTTTTGTGGCGATGGCGCAACCAATGGTTGTCATTTTTGGTCTTGGCTTTCTTACCCCTGGGGCTGAATTTGTTGCGCAACCATTGGGCTGCACAACAGTTGGCAGGTGTCCGGCAAATGGCCAACCAAAGCATTTGGGACAAAGCCACAGAAATGGGTGTTGTGGTACAAAGTTGGTTTCCCCTGTCGGACATTTCACCTTTGGCCTTGGGCCTGGGGGGCTTGGTCTTGGCTGTCTTGGTCTTGGTGACCAGCTTGTTGGCTGCGCCTCGGCCAGCCGTCTCATTTAAATTATACTGGGCTGTTTACACGCTCTTCTTGTTTGCTTTGTCCAGTATTTCCCGCTTCGAACCTTTGAGCAACCGCTTGCTGGTTCCCGCTTTTGTGCCTTTGTTGATTTTGTTGGCCATGGCCCTGGTCAAGATTTGGGAAGGGGCAAAAGCAAAAGGATACAAATGGCTGAAACCCTTGTTGGTATTGGGCATGGGGGTATGGGTCTTGCGCTTGGGGGTGCACCAATACCAAACCCAATCAGCCGTCTTGGAAGGGGTTTGGTATGCCGGCATTCCTGGATATACCGAAGACATGTGGCGGGGATCGGCCCTGTGGCAATTCTTGGGTAGCCACCCATTGAAAAAAGAAAAAACCGTTTACACCAATTCCCACGAAGCTTATTACATGGGCACGCG
>RDYY01000388.1 GCA_004293505.1 Sphingobacteriia bacterium
TATTTTAGTTACCACGGGGATGGGTTTGGAGAGACCAATGTAGACAAAGAAAAAAACAAGAACAAACGCAAAGCCATTTCGGTTTTGTGGTCACCCGACAGCAAAAAATTTGTGCTGAACAGGGTAGACAACCGCAGGGTCAAAGAACTATGGGTCATCAACAGCATAGCCGAGCCCCGCCCCACATTGGAAACCTACAAGTATTGGATGCCAGGTGAAAAAGAAAGCCCTGTAGAGCACCTCTACCTCTTTGATTGGTCCACCCAATCGGGCAAAGAAATTTCAGCTGGAAAATTCAAAGACCAAAACATTGGACTTTGGTCAGCCCCCCAAAAAGCAGCCAACAGGGACGATGATTACCGGCCCCAAATTTGGTTGGGCACCAACGATAAATTCTATCTCAGTCGCACCAGCCGCGACTTGAAAAGCATCAGTATTGATGTGGTGGAATGGGCCACTGCCAACGTAAAAACCTTGTGGGTGGAGAAACTGAACACCTATGTTGAAGTTCGCCGTTTGGGATTGGTCAATGGCGGAAAAGAATTGGTGCAATGGAGCGAAGACGATGGCTGGGGGCATTTCTATCTCTACGACGAAAATGGCAAACTTAAAAACCAAATCACTGCAGGCCCTTGGCACGCAGAAGAGATTTTGGGGATAGACGAAAAAGCCCGTGTCTTGTACTTTACCGCCAATGGCAGAGAAGCCAATGAAGACCCTTATTACCTCCATACGTACCGGGTAAATTTAGATGGTTCGGGTCTCAAACTTTTGAACCCAGGCGATTTTGACCACAGTACCAGTATAGACGACCAAAGAAAATACCTGGTCAACAACTATTCCAGGGTCAATACCATTCCCCAGTCTGTCCTCCTGGGCACCGATGGCCGCAAGATTTTAGAATTGGAGAAAGCCGATCTTTCTTTGTTGTTGGCAGCGGGGTATAAATTCCCTCAACCCTTCAAAGCCAAGGCCGATGATGGCATCACCGATTTGTATGGGGTCATGTACAAGCCATTTGACTTTGACAGCACCAAAAAATATCCCATTGTAGAATATGTGTATCCTGGCCCCCAGACCGAATCGGTCAACAAAGCGTTTAGCAGGGGCATGGACCGCACCGACCGATTGGCCCAATTGGGCATGGTGGTCATCACTTTGGGCAACAGGGGAGGGCATCCTTCGCGCAGCAAATGGTACCACAATTATGGGTATGGCAATTTGCGGGATTATGGTTTGGCCGATAA
>RDYY01000152.1 GCA_004293505.1 Sphingobacteriia bacterium
ATACTATTTTGGTGGTTTCAACGTTATTGGGGGGTACAATACCCATTTATGAAGAAAAGGATTGTCCCTGTCATGCTCCTGGGCTTTTTGTGCGGCCATCCTGTGATGGCCCAGCGTCCTTCTAGTTTGAACAAACCCGGTGGCGGAGACCCTGTTGCCACCCAGACAGGAGAACCTGGAAAAAAGGAAAACCTCTTTGCCGAATCCGGCTTCTCGGGCATTGGAACCTTGGCCCCCACTGCGCCATTTGAAATCAGAAAAAATGCTGGCAATACCCGCAATAAAAATGTTTTGCTGAAACTGAGCAATGAATGGTCCAAAGCGGGACAGAACGAACCTTCCATCATGTTCTCCAATGGGGACAACACCAAGAACCACAGCTTTTGGACCTTGGGGGCGAGGGTTTCAGGGGACGAAGCCAGCAAAGCACCACAGACCTTTAAAGTCAGTTTCAAAGGTGTCAACGACCCAGCTGAAAAAGAATATTTCTCGATTGATTCGTATGAAGGCCGGGTGCGCATTGGGGACGTGAATACCCAAGTAGACGGCTACAAACTATACGTAGAACAAGGCATCCTGACCGAGAAAGTCAAAGTGGCCATCAAAAATGGCAGGGATTGGTTCGACCACGTCTTTCACAAAGACTATCCCCTCATGCCATTGGCTGACCTGCAAAAATACATTTCTATTCACGGGCATTTGCCCGATGTTCCCACCACCCAGGAAGTCTTGAAAGACGGATTGGACCTGGGCCAAATGAATGCCTTGCTCCTGAAAAAAGTAGAGGAATTAACGCTTTACACCCTTCAACTTAAAAAAGAGTTGGATGAAACTAAAGCATTGATTAAGAGGAAGAAATAAGCTTATTCTTCGTTTAAAATTTCATGCCCCAACTTGTCTCTTTTGGTTTGGAGGTATTTTTCATTGTGGGGATTGGGGGCCACTTGAATGGGCACAATTTCAACCACTTCTAAACCATAGCCTTTCAAACCCGCTCTTTTGCGTGGATTGTTGCTCATGAGTTTCAATTTCTCTGCTCCCAAGTAGCGCAGGATCTGGGCACCTACCCCATAGTCTCTTTCGTCCATGCCAAAACCCAATTGCAGGTTGGCTTCTACGGTGTCCAAACCTTGTTCTTGCAATTTGTAGGCTTTCAATTTATTGATCAGCCCTATTCCCCTGCCTTCTTGGTTCATGTATAAAATGACGCCCTTTCCCGCCGCTTCTACTTTGCGCATGGCCGATTGCAGTTGCTCACCGCAATCGCAGCGAAAACTGCCCAAAATATCGCCTGTAAAACAACTGCTGTGGACCCTTGCCAGCACGGCTTCTCCTTTTTCCCATTGGCCCTTGACCAAGGCCAAGTGCTCGGCGCCAGAAATTTTTTCTTTGAAAGCCACCAATTCAAATTGACCATAACGGGTGGGCATGTTGACCCGCACCAATTCTTCAATCAAGGAATCGGACTGGAGGCGATAGTCAATCAAATCCTTGATGGAAACAATTTTGAGGTTGAATTTTTGGGCAATTTCCAAGAGCTGGGGCAAGCGGGCCATGGTTCCGTCATCGTTCATCACTTCTACCAAAACACCAGCTGGTTCGCACCCGGCCAATCGTGCCAAGTCCACCGTGGCTTCGGTGTGGCCACTCCTGCGCAAAACCCCGCCTGGCTTGGCCCGCAAGGGAAAAATATGGCCTGGCCTGCCCAAATCTGAGGCTTTGGTGGCCGGGTCAATCAAAGCCTGGATGGTTTTGGACCGATCAGCGGCTGAAATTCCAGTGGTAGTGCCTTGCCCAATCAAATCAACCGAAACCGTAAATGCGGTTTCGTGCAAAGAAGTATTGGAGACCACCATGGGGGTCAGTTCCATTTCTGCGCAACGCTCTTCGGTCAACGCCACACAAATCAATCCCCTGCCTTCTTTGCTCATGAAATTGATGGCTTGAGGCGTGGCAAAGCGAGCGGCCATGATAAAGTCTCCTTCGTTCTCACGGTCTTCATCGTCAACTACAATGATCATTTCACCTTTTTTAATGGCGTCGATGGCTTCTGGTATGGTATGGAGCATGGTTATTTTTTGCGGGGCAAAGTTAATCCAAACCACCGAAGGGCAAGAAAGGTTTAAATGCCCCGTGATTTGCGTAAGACTACTTTGGAAAGGGCCTTTGCAGCAAGGGAGATTCATGGATGCGGATTTTTTTGCTTTGCTGGTTTTTGATGGGGTTAGGCCTTAATGGAATCATTGCCCAACCCCTGTTTGGCCATGTACAAGGTCGGGTCACCCAATCGGGTAAAACCTTGCTGGGCGCAGCGGTTATCCTGCAAGAGACAGAAACCAACACCACCAAAAAAGTATTCACGGATGCCAGCGGGCAGTATGCTTTTGGGTTCTTGAAACCGCAACACCTTTATGTAGTGCACTTTCATTTTCCAGGCCAAGACAGCTTGGTCATGGGCCCCTTTTCAGTAGCAGCAGGGGAAACTGTTTTTGTGGATGGCACTTGGCCAAAACAAAACCAACCATTGCCAGACCTGGTCTTGAAACCCAGTGCGGGCCAAAAAGGGCAAGAAAGCATGGGTAGATTGGTGCTGACCGCCCGCAGTTTGGCCCATCTTCCTTTGATGAGTGACCCCTGGCGGGCCTTGGGTCAAATCCTCCCAACGGCTTTGCCCAGGGACAGACTGACTGGCCTGGTTTTTTTGGGCCAACACCCGCGGTTCAATGCCGTTTATGTAGACGGGGTCTTGGTGAACGATTTTACAGGATTGTCGCCAACAGGCACTTATGGTGGAATGGTGGGCTCTCTTCCTTTTGCCCCGGGTCAAGCAGAAAAAATAGAATGGCAACTCAGTCCATTTGATCCTGCTTATGCCGGATTCAGTGGCGCTGCCATTCATTTCTTTGGCCCAACACCCACAGGAAAACCTTTTTTGCGGGCCCGAATAGAACAGCGCATTGGCCAGGAAAGTCAATACCAATGGGGGGTACAGGGAAGGTCGGCTTGGCGACCGCGTTGGTTTGCCAGTTGGCAAATGAACATGGGCAGGTCGCAATGGCAAGCGACGCCCAACTGGAATTTTTACCAAGGTCAATTGAACTTGCCCTACCAAGCAGACATGGTCTTGGCGGCTACAAGGGAAAGACTGGGCTGGGAACCAGGTCGGTTGTTGTATTACCAATTCAAACAATCCTTTTCGGTTCAATTGTCTTTGCAATACCAATCCAGCCCAAACAGTTATTGGATTTTTAGGGTCCAACACCACCAAGCCTGGCGACAACTGTCGGGGAGTTTTTTGCCCCAACACTTGGTGGCAGAAAAACATGGCTTGCACCAAAAAAACCAGGGCTGGCGTTGGCAAACCGAATGGCACCAAGCCCGCAAAAAATACAAAACCCAATGGGCCCAATTGACCCTACAAAAAGAAATGCAAAACCAAGATCCCTTGGGCCCGGCGCAGCCCCTGGTGCGCATTTGGGACAGTACCCACTGGTGGATCATGGGTACCCCTGAAAACGCCATTGACAACCGGTCTCAAACGCATCAAATTGGCTTTCGTTACATGGAAACCAAGGCCCAAAAAACGGCCTTGCACAGTTGGGGCATGGAAGCCAAAATGATGATGTGGGAAAATCATTTTCTACCACAATTACAAGGCAGCTACACGTATTTTTCGGTTTTGGATTTTCTGCGCAACCGCCGTCCTGGCGCGTATTCCCTGCGTTTTACCAAGGGATTTAAACTGGCAGCGCCCAGGATGGCATTGCACGCACCACAATTGGCTTTGCATTACCAGTGGCAAAAAAAATGGACCCCTCAAAGTTCTTTTTTGTTGGGCATCAGGGCCGAATGGCACTACTTGGGTCCAGGACCAAGCATTGATTCTTTGTTCCTGGTGCATTGGCCACAAATTGCAGCAGCATATCCTGAAACCCAAGCACCCGTCAACCGGTTTCGTTGGTCCCAGTTAGGGCTTTCGCCCAGGGTTCAATACAATGGGCAATCGGCCAATGGCAGGTACCGCTGGGGAGCAGGTTGGGGCCGATTCCAAGGACAAATGCCCATGGTATGGCGAGCCGGTGCATGGGCACACAATGGCCAACAAGCTTGGCTTTGGGAAGCCAAGCCACCAAGCCTCTCCCTTTTGAACTTGCCCAATGGAAGTGGAGACCCGCGTCCCCTCACCCCACCTGCAGCCCAGTCATTGTCCATGGTACAATGGCAAGACCCTCGCCTACAACTTCCTCTTCAGTGGCGCAACAGCCTCTATTTTTCTTACCAAAGGGGTAGCTTTCGCTGGCAAATAGAAGCCAATTATTATTGGCACCAAAACGAATGGCGCACGCGCAACTTGATCCTGCAGCCTCCTACCCAACGGGTATCCGGCTTGGACAACAGACCCCTCTATGGTCCCGAAGACAGCCTACACTTGTATTCACAACAAGGCCAAGTTCTTCCTTACGAAGCCCTTTTGTACTTAGACAACAGGCCCGGAAAAGGAGGCTGGGGATGGCAGGTTCACAGCAGTTTGCAATGGAAAAGCAAAAACCTAGAAGGGCAGGTTCATGTTTTGCGCGGGGAATCTTATTCTTACCATGATGGCCAAGGATCATTTTTATTAAACACCTGGCGCTTTCAGCCATCCGCCCAAGACAGAAACCATTTGGCTTTGGCCCGATCCGATTACAGTCCAGGATACCAATACCAAATTGCTATACAAGGCCGGAGCAAATGGAGACCCAAACAAGCTGCCCTGGAATGGCAAATGCAATGGCAGGTAGCTGCGGGTGCCCCCTATTCTTTTGTTTATGGAAAACAGTCCTTGGCCAGGGATTTGCCCCAATGGGGTGGTTATGATTTGCTGTATGTTCCCCTTCAGGATGAAGTAGCACAGATGCTTTTTGTCCCCCTGGTCCAAACCAATGTTTATTATAGCCCACAGTGGCAGGCAGAAGCATTGGAGAAAACCATTCAAGCCCACCCCTATTTG
>RDYY01000389.1 GCA_004293505.1 Sphingobacteriia bacterium
GGTAGATATGGGCGACCATTACCTAGTTAACGGTACCAAAAACTGGATAACCAACGGTAGCAGTGCAAGTGTGTATTTAGTAATGGCACAAACCGATGTCAGCAAAGGCAGCAAAGGAATCAACTGTTTAATTATTGAAAAACATTGGCCTGGTGTTACCGTAGCAGCCAAGGAAAATAAATTGGGTATCCGCGGAAGCGATACACATACCATTATGTTTACAGATGTAAAAGTGCCCAAGGAAAACCGAATAGGTGCCGATGGTTTCGGTTTTACATTTGCTATGAAAACCCTTGCTGGTGGCCGTATTGGTATTGCCGCACAGGCATTGGGTATTGCTAGTGGTGCCTACGAGTTAGCCAAAGCTTACAGCAAAACCAGAAAAGCCTTTGGTACCGAAATATGTAATCACCAAGCTATACAATTTAAATTGGCCGATATGGCCACAAGAATTGAAGCTGCCCGATTATTGTGCTTAAAAGCAGCTTTTGAAAAAGATACTAAGCAGGATTACACACTGAGCAGTAGCATGGCAAAAGTGTTTGCTAGTGAAACAGCTATGTGGGTAACTACGGAAGCAGTGCAAATACATGGTGGCTATGGCTTTGTAAAAGAATACCATGTAGAGCGTTTAATGCGTGACGCAAAAATTACGCAGATTTATGAAGGTACGTCTGAAGTTCAACGAATAGTAATAGGTAGAAGTATTTTAAAATAATTAGTCGATTTTGTATTTTCTATAGATTGTTTGCTTGTATAAACGCTCCAACATTGGGGCGTTTTTTATGCTGTCAGTTGGTTGACAATTATCGAAAAAAGCAGGGCTGGCATTGCCAAATCCTGCTATTATTGTAAACTTGGCTAACTCTGCCAATAAGTAATTGTTACTGTACAATCCATTTTTCAGTATGTACCAATTGCTGCTGAGCATTGGTTACACGCAACCAATAAATACCGGGCACCGCCTGCGGTAACTGTACAGGAACAATTGATTTTTCGCTGGCTTGTACCTGTTTGCGTACAATCGCTTTACCGTTGAAATCGGTTACATCTATGGTATAAGCACCCGCAGCTAATTGTGTTAGGTTTACATAGCTAATACCTTGGGTAATAGGATTTGGATAACTGGTAACTTTTGCTACATTATCTATTCTAGCGGGTTTCGCCTGCTGAAATAACAAACAATTGCTCGCTAAATCCGATGAATTATAAAAACCTACCGTTTGTGGCAACTCCGTTGCTTGC
>RDYY01000390.1 GCA_004293505.1 Sphingobacteriia bacterium
GCAAGCAACGGAGTTGCCACAAACGGTAGGTTTTTATAATTCATCGGATTTAGCGAGCAATTGTTTGTTATTTCAGCAGGCGAAACCCGCTAGAATAGAGCATGTAGCAAAAGTTACCAGTTATCCAAATCCTATTACCCAAGGTATCAGCTATGTAAACCTAACACAATTAGCTGCTGGTGCTTATACCATAGATGTAACTGATTTCAACGGTAAAGCCATGGTACGCAAACAGGTACAAGCCAGCGAAAAATCAATCGTTCCTGTACAGTTGCCGCAGGCGGTGCCCGGTATTTATTGGTTGCGTGTAACCAATGCTCAGCAGCAAGTGGTACATGCTGAAAAATGGATTGTACAGTAACAATTACTTATTGGCAGGGTTAGCCAAGTTTAAAATGCTAGCAGGGTTTGGCAATGCCAGCCCTGCTTTTTTCTATCATTGTCAACCAACTGACAGCATAAAAAACGCCCCAATATTGGAGCGTTTATACAAGCAAACAATCTATAGAAAATACAAAATCGACCAATTATTTTAAGATACTTCTACCTATTACTATTCGTTGAACTTCAGACGTACCTTCATAAATCTGCGTAATTTTTGCGTCACGCATTAAACGTTCTACATGGTATTCTTTTACAAAGCCATAGCCACCATGTATTTGCACTGCCTCTGTAGTTACCCACATAGCTGTTTCACTAGCAAACACTTTTGCCATGCTACTGCTCAGTGTATAATCCTGCTTAGTATCTTTTTCAAAAGCTGCTTTTAAGCACAATAATCGGGCAGCTTCAATTCTTGTAGCCATATCGGCCAATTTAAATTGTATAGCTTGGTGATTACAAATTTCGGTACCAAAGGCTTTTCTGGTTTTGCTATAAGCTTTGGCTAACTCGTAGGCACCACTAGCAATGCCCAATGCCTGTGCGGCAATACCAATACGGCCACCAGCAAGGGTTTTCATAGCAAATGTAAAACCAAAACCATCGGCACCTATTCGGTTTTCCTTGGGCACTTTTACATCGGTAAACATAATGGTATGTGTATCGCTTCCGCGGATCCCCAATTTATTTTCCTTGGCTGCCACGGTAACACCAGGCCAATGTTTTTCAATAATTAAACAGTTGATTCCTTTGCTACCCTTGCTAACATCGGTTTGTGCCATTACTAAATACACACTTGCACTGCTACCGTTGGTTATCCAGTTTTTGGTACCGTTAACTAGGTAATGGTCGCCCATATCTACC
>RDYY01000391.1 GCA_004293505.1 Sphingobacteriia bacterium
TCGCGCATTGCCAAAGCCTTTCAAGACTATTTCAGCAATGTGATTGTACAAAAATTTGGGGCCAAGATTTTTACCGATGGACTCAAGCACAGCATGGAATTGCCCTACCAGGAATTTGAAGACCAGCGCAGTGGCGAAACCCTTTCTATCCTGACCAAAGTAAGGGCCGATACAGAAAAATTCATCATTGCTTTCATCAATGTGTTGTTCAGCATTTTGGTGGGCATTGTGTTTATCTCGGTGTATTCTTTTCGCTTGCATTGGTCCATCATGCCCATTTATGCTACTGGCATTGTGTGCTTGTCTTTGCTCACCAGTTTTTTGAGCAAACGGATCAAGACCATCCAGAAGTCCATTGTAAAAGAGACCACCACCCTGGCTGGCAGCACCACCGAAAGTTTGCGCAACATCGAGTTGGTCAAAAGCTTGGGCTTGACCGACCAAGAGATCAATCGACTCAACCGCAATACTTATAAAATCTTGGGCTTGGAATTGCGCAAAGTAAAAAGCATCCGTTCGCTCAGTTTTGTGCAAGGCACTTTCGTGAACCTCTTGCGCCAGGTGATCATGTTCATGTTGTTGTGGCTGGTTTTCCAAGGCACATTAACTGCCGGCGAAGTCATGACCTTGACCTTTTATTCGTTTTTTATTTTTGGGCCCCTGCAAGAAATTGGCAACATCATTTTGTCTTATCGAGAAGCAGAAGCTTCCCTCAACAATTTTCATAACCTGATGCAAAAGCCTTCTGAGCCAAGGCCCCGGGCACCCCATCACTTGGGTGACTTGGCTTCCTTGTCTTTTGACGAGGTTTCTTTCCAGCACCAATCGGCCCATTACAAAGCCATTGATGGCCTCAGCTTCAGCGCCAAAAGAGGCGAGACCATTGCTTTTGTGGGCCCATCGGGTGCGGGCAAGAGCACATTGGTGAAACTCTTGGCGGGCTTGTACCGGCCCCAAGAGGGCGATATTGCGTACAATGGCATGAGCAGCAAAGACATTGAATTTGATGAATTGCGCAACCGCATTGGTTTTGTGACCCAAGACACCCAACTGTTTGCCGGCACCATCAAAGAGAACCTCTTGTTTGTGGCCCCCCGAGCTACTGATGAAGAATTGGTGGATGCTTTGCACAAAGCCAGTTGCGAAAAATTATTGAGCCGGGCCGAGAATGGTTTAGAGACCATGATTGGTGAGGGTGGGCTTAAACTAAGTGGGGGCGAAAAACAGCGCCTCTCCATTGCCCG
>RDYY01000397.1 GCA_004293505.1 Sphingobacteriia bacterium
CATCATTTATTTTGCCCCCAAAGTGTTTGAAATGGCTGGCGCTGCCCGCGGCGGCGCCTTGTTGTCAACTGTGGGGATTGGAGCAGTCAATTTGTTGTTCACCCTTTGTGGTTGGTGGCTGATTGACCGCTATGGCCGCAGAACCTTGATGTACCTGGGTTCTGTGGGGTATATTCTTTCTTTGGGTGGCATTGCTTGGGCTTTTGCTACTGGACACACGGACCAAGTTTTGGGCCTGGTCTTTTTGTTCATTGCTGCCCATGCCATTGGCCAAGGGGCTGTGATTTGGGTGTTCTTGTCTGAACTTTTTCCCAACGCTGTTCGGGCGGCAGGCACCAGTTTTGGGTGCCTCACCCATTGGGTTTTTGCTGCAGCCGTGGCACAGGTTTTTCCCTTCTTTGCCGCAACAGTGGCTGCTGAAAACATCTTTGGCTTTTTTGCGGCCATGATGGTCTTGCAATTGCTTTTTGTTTGGAAAATGATGCCCGAGACCAAGGGCAAAAGCTTGGAAGAGATGCCGGGCAGTTTGGTCCTGCATTGATTATTGTGGTAACTTTCCGCAAATTGCTGCCATGAAAAAATACTTTCTGTTGCTGGCTTTATTTGTTGCCGGAAAAGGTTTGGCCCAAACCAATGCCAATGACATCATTGGTCGTTGGGACCTGACGGTGACCATGGGCGAAAGGATTGTGCCCTCTTGGTTAGAAGTAAAACTGTCTGGTATGAAAACCTTGGTGGGTTATTTTGTGGCCGAGGGCGGAAGTGCCAGGCCCATATCGCACATCACTTTTCAAAATGGAAAACTGCATTTCAGCATCCCACCCCAATGGGACCGCTTGGACAAATACATGGAGTTTGATGGTTTGTTGACAGAAGGCCAATTGAAAGGGACCATTGAAGCGCCCAATGGCAACATGTATGCTTTTGTGGGCGAAAAAGCGCCATTGCTGAAAAGAGAAAAAGCACCTGAATGGGGCAAGCCCATTGATTTGTTGGCAGGCAATGCCTTGAAAGCATGGTATGCATCGGGCAACAACAGCCAATGGAGTGTAACAGGAGGTGTTTTGACCAATGCCAAATCTGGTGCCAACCTCATCACAAAAGAAAAGTTTGAAGACTTTAAGCTACACATCGAGTTCCGCTATCCCAAGGGCAGCAACAGTGGGGTGTATTTGCGGGGCCGATATGAAGTACAGGTAGAAGATAATTTTGGCAAAGAACCCTCCCCCACTTATTTCGG
>RDYY01000398.1 GCA_004293505.1 Sphingobacteriia bacterium
TTTACTTTTCCCTTGCTGCAAGCATCGCCCGCTTGGCTGCGCGTTTTGAACAAACGAATGGCCCATAAGTATTTGTCGATGCGTAATTTTTCTGGCGCAGCCATGGATTAGGCTTTTTGTTCTGCCACCAATTGGGCAAAATATTGGTGGAAATAAGGAATGGTAGCAATGCCTTTATAGAAATTTTCCAAGTTGAATTTTTCGTTGGGGCTGTGCAGGTTATCGCTGTCCAAACCAAATCCCAGGAACACAATTTTCAAGCCCAATTCTTTTTCAAACAAAGCACAAATGGGAATGCTGCCCCCGCCCCTTACAGGAATGGGTTCTTTGCCAAATGTGGCCAAAATGGCTTGGTGGGCTGCTTGGTAAGCCACTGAATCGATGGGGGTCATGTAGGGCTCTCCACCATGGTGTTCCGTGGCTTTGACGGTTACCCCTGCAGGTGCCATGGTGCGGAAATGGTTCAATATTTTTTCGGTAATGACAGCCGAGGATTGGTTGGGCACCAAACGACAAGAAATTTTGGCAAAGGCTTTAGAAGGCAAAACTGTTTTGGCTCCTTCTCCTGTATAACCACCCCAGATGCCGTTCACTTCTAAAGTGGGGCGCATGCCCGTTCTTTCATTGCTGCTGAATCCCTTTTCTCCCCAAAGTGTGGTTACACCCAAGTCGGCTTTGTATTCGGCTTCGTCAAAAGGAGCGCGGGCCAGGGCTGCGCGTTCGGCATCGCTCACTTCCAATACATCATCGTAAAATCCAGGAATAGTGATGTGGTTGTTGTTGTCGTGGCAGCCGGCAATCATTTGTGCCAAAAGGGTAATGGGATTGGCGACGGCTCCACCATAAACACCACTGTGTAAATCGCGGTTGGGTCCAGTCACTTCCACTTCAATGTAACTGAGTCCCCTCACGCCAATGTCAATGGAAGGGGTGTCCAAACTGATCATGGATGTATCGCTGATGAGGATGACATCGGCGGCCAAAAGGGCTTTGTTTTGCGTAACAAATTTGGCCAAATGGGGGCTCCCAATTTCTTCTTCTCCTTCAATCAAAAATTTGATGTTGGTGGGCAATTCTCCTCCTTGGGCCCGCAACAATTCCAAGGCCTTGACGTGCATGTAAAACTGTCCCTTGTCGTCACAAGCGCCCCGGGCAAAAATCTTTCCGTCTTTGATGACGGGCTCAAAAGGCCCACTGTGCCAGAGTTCCAAGGGATCCGCAGGCTGCACATCGTAATG
>RDYY01000153.1 GCA_004293505.1 Sphingobacteriia bacterium
TAGAGAAGTATTGCCGGCCCTTTCGCCTAAGCCGTTGATGGTGCACTCAATTTGGCGCGCCCCATGAATGACCCCACTGATGGAATTGGCGGTGGCCAATCCCAAATCATTGTGGCAATGGCAAGACAAAACAGCTTTGTCTATATTGGCTACATGCTCTTTTAAATAAGCCATTTTGGCCCCGTATTGGTGGGGCAAACAATACCCTGTTGTATCGGGTATGTTAACGGTTGTAGCCCCTGCTTTGATCACCGCTTCTACCACTTGTGCCAAATAAGCGTCTTCGGTACGTCCTGCATCTTCTGCAAAAAACTCTACATCATCGGTAAAATTCCGGGCCCATTTCACGGCTTGGACGGCCCTGGAAAGGATCTCCTCTCGAGTGGTATTGAATTTGGCTTTGATGTGGTAATCAGATGTGCCGATACCGGTATGGATGCGTGGGCGAACGGCGTATTTCAAGGCCTGTGCTGCCACTTCAATGTCTTTTTGGACGGCGCGGGTCAGGCCACACACCGTGGCATTTTTAACCAAACGGGCAATGGCCGCCACTGATTCAAAATCACCAGGGCTGGAAACCGGGAAGCCGGCTTCAATGATGTCTACACCCAAGGCCTCCAATTGCTCGGCCAGCGCCAGTTTTTCCTGTGTATCCAGTTTGCAACCAGGTACTTGCTCTCCATCGCGCAGGGTGGTGTCGAAAATGAAAACTTTTTGGTCCATAAACAGCTTTTGATAAAAAGACAGGTCAACGAGAAGGGATCTTGATTGCCTGCCAACCCCGCTGTTGACCTGTCTGACCCGAAAATAGATTGTTGTATCTTTGTTCATGGAACAAAAAGACCTTGTTTTTACGTTCTATAACCCTTATTTAAATTGACAAAACCCTTGATACCAAAGGGTTCTAACAGTTTTCAATTACGATGCCCAACCGCACAACTGATCCCTTGTTTCAACTGGTGCAGTCCCTGGAAAGGGCTGAAAAAAGGAATTTTAAACTTTACATGAACCGCAACAGTGGAACGGGTGAATTGAAAGTGGTGCAGCTGTTTGATGCCTTGGACAAGATGAAAGCCTACGATGAGGCTTTGCTTTTGCGCAAACACAAAGCCATCCGCAAAGAACAATTGTCCAACCTCAAAGCCCATTTGTACCAAGCCATTTTGTCCAGTTTGCGTGTTTTACATGCCAACCAACACCTGGACTTGGAATTGCACGAACAATTGGATTTTGCCCGCTTGCTCTACCACAAAGGCTTGTATTTACAAAGCCTTAAAACCCTGGACCGCTTAAAAGAACTGGCACAAAGTCGTCACCAAGTCACCTACCTGCAACAAGCCCTTTACCTGGAGAAAAAAATTGAAAGCCTCCACATCACCCGCAGCATGCAAGACAGGGCAGCTGTATTGGCCCAGGAGTCGGACAAGAGCATGGAGAAACTGGCTTTGATCAGCCGCTTATCCAATTTGTCATTGTTGCTCTATGGTTGGTACATCCAACACGGCCATGCCCGCAATGCTGCGGATGAAGCCGATTTAGACATTTATCACCAAGAAGTTTTGCAACTGGAAAGCCAACGCAGTGAAGGGTTTTATGAACGCCTTTACCTGTACCAGTGCCACTGTTGGCACGCATTTATTCGGCAAGATTTTTTGCTCTACTATCGTTACAGCCAAAAATGGGTTGACCTGTTTCAAGCCGAACCGGAAATGATTCCCGTCGAATCCATGTTCTACATCAAGGGATTACACAATTTGTTGGGTGCCCATTTTGACTTGCGGAATGTCAAAGGATTTACCAAGACCTTGAAGCAGATGGAGGCTTTGGAGCAGGCCGATTGGATGCAGAACAGCCAAAACAACCAAATCCAGTTGTTTACTTATCTCTATACGGCTAAACTCAACCGCCATTTCATGGAAGGCAGTTTCAGCAAAGGTTTGGCCCTGGTTCCTGAATTAGAGGAAAGGTTGGACCATTATGAATTGTTCCTGGATCGTCACCGCATTTTGGTCTTCTACTATAAAATTGCTTGCTTGTACTTTGGTTCAGGCGACAACAGCCGCAGCATAGATTATTTGCAAAAAATCATTCAGCAAAAATTTGATCTGCGCACCGACTTGCAATGTTATGCCCGTTTGCTGCACTTGATTGCCCACTATGAGATGGGCAATTGGCAAATTTTAGAGTCTCTGCTAAAATCAGCCTATCGCTTCATGGCCCGCATGCAAAACCTGAGTGGCGTTGAAGAAGCTTTGCTGGGATTTTTGAAAATAGCATTCCGTTCCTCACCCAAAACAGTCAAGCCCCATTTGGAAACCCTGCTCTTAGCCCTTCAAAAAATGGAGCGCAACAAAATGGAAACACGGGCTTTCATGTACTTGGATGTCTTGTCTTGGCTGGAAAGCAAAATTGCCGGAAAGCCCGTACAAACGGTCATCCGGCAAAAATTTTTGGTCAGTCAAAAATGATCTACTCCTTAAACATAGATGCGTTGAATGGCATCTTTGAATTTTTCCATGACCACTTTGCGTTTCAAACTCAATTTGGGGGTCATTTCACCTGTTTCAATGGTCCATTCCCGGGGCAAGAGTTCAAATTTTTTGATTTGCTCTACATGGTTAAAGAAACGGTTGAAACTTTCGACCAATTCGCGGTAAAGTTCCAACACTTTGGGGTGATGAATGGCGTCTTCATGGGTGGTAAAGGGAATCCCTTTTTCCCGCATCCAATCTTGTAAAGTGGCAAAAGAGGGCACTATCAATGCGCCCACAAATTTTTGCTCTGAACCCACCACCATCACTTGTTCCACAAAGGGGCTTTCTTTTAATTTGTTTTCTATGGGTTGTGGCGCCACATATTTTCCCCCACTGGTTTTGAACAATTCTTTTTTGCGGTCTGTGATTTTCAAAAATTTGTGTTCGTCCCAGACCCCAATATCACCGGTCAACAACCAACCATCTACCACGGTTTCGGCAGTTAAATCAGGTCGCTTGTAGTAACCCTTCATGACACAAGGTCCTGTTACGCAGATCTCTCCGTCTTCGGCCAGTTTAACTTGGATGCCACTGATGGGCGGTCCAACCGTACCAAATTTGGTGCCCCCTTCTTCTCTTCTGTTGACACAAATAACAGGGCTGTTTTCGGTAGGGCCATATCCTTCATATACGGGTATGCCGGCAGCATTAAAGATGCGCAAGAGTTTCACCTGACAAGCTGCTCCACCTGTAATGATGAATTGAATTTTGCCGCCCAAAGCCTCTCGCCATTTTTTGAATACCAAGGCCTTGGCAATAGAGAGTTGAAAATTATACCAAGCCCCACCAGATTTGCGGTTGTCATATACTTCTCCCAATGCAACTGCCCAGAAAAACAATTTGCGCTTGACACCTGTTAATTCATTGCCCTTGGCCATGATTTTTTCGTACACTTTTTCCAGCAGCCTGGGCACAGTAGTAAAACCATCTGGTTGTACTTCTTTCAAATTGTCGCCAATGGTCTCCAAACTTTCAGCATAATAAATGCTGATGTTACTGAACAGGTAGATATAAGTACAGGTTTTTTCGAAAATGTGGTTCAGCGGCAGAAAGCTGAGCACTTTGGATTCAGGGCTATCGGGAAAAGGGAAACTTTCTTTGGAGAATGCCACATTGCTGGCAATGTTGAGGTGAGACAGCATCACCCCCTTGGGTGTGCCTGTGGTACCAGAGGTATAAATAATGGTCGCCAAGTGGTCTTCTGGCACCTCGGCTTTGATCTCTTCTACTTTTTGCAAAGCAGGAGCATCGGCCAATGCCAATACTTCAGACCAATGGGCAGCACCGGCTACTTTGTCAAAAGTATATGCTTGTCTGATGCTGGGCACTTTGTCTTGGATGCTCTGTACTTTTTGGTAAAGCTCTTCATTGGAACAAAAAATATATTTGACGGCTGCATCATTCAAAATGAAAACCAATTCCAAGGGATTGGTGGTGGGATAGACGGGCACCAAAATGGCGCCAATTTGTTGGGTGGCCAAATCGGTAAAGACCCACTCTGGTCGGTTGTTGCTGATGATGGCAATTTTGTCGCTTCCTTCAGGCGAAAATCCATTGGCACTGACGCCCAATTGCAACAAGCCAGCACTGAAGCGATTGGCCGTATCGGCCACTTCTTGGGTGGAATATTTGCGCCATTGGCCATTCTCTTTGGCCGCCAACATATCGGGCTTGGGGTGGTGTGCCAATTGCTGTGCAATGGCATCAAACAATCGTCTCTTGTTCATGCTAACAAGTTAGGGCATTCAATGGAAAAAACAAGGACTAGCCAATCAAATGGGTCAGCAAACCATCCCTTAGTTTGGGCTCAAACCAAGTGCTTTTGGGGGGCATGACTTGGCCCGCATCAGAGATATTGAACAGTTGGTCAATGGTCACGGGATAAAGGCTAAAAGCCACGGCAGCCAATCCTTTGTTCACGCGGTCTTCCAGTGCACCCAGGCCACGGATACCGCCCACAAAATCAATCCGATTATTGGTGCGGGGATCGTCAATGTCCAACAAGGGGGTCAAAATGTTTTCCTGCAAAATGGTCACATCCAAAACCCCAATGGGGTCTTCTTTGTAGGTGCCAGCCAGGGCTTCTAAGCGGTACCATTGTCCGGCTAAATACATGCCCATTTCGTGCAATTGTGAGGGCCTAAAGGGTCCTTTGTCCAAAGCTTCTACCTTGAATTTTTGGGTCAAAGCAGCCAAGAAAGCCTCCTCGCTTAAACCATTCAGGTCTTTTGCCACCCGGTTATAATCCATGATGTGCAATTGATTGGAAGGGAAAAGGGTGGTCAAAAAATAATCACAAGCAGGGGTAGCTGCCTTGCCCAAACTGGCCCTGACTTTGGCAGCAGAGGCTGCGCGGTGGTGGCCATCGGCTATATAAGTACAAGGAATTTCTTGGGCAAACAATTCAGTCACT
>RDYY01000399.1 GCA_004293505.1 Sphingobacteriia bacterium
TTTTTCGAACTGTTGCAAGGGGTCTTGGGTTTTCATTTGAGCTTTGGAACCCGGGGTAGCATTGTTTTGACCATGGACCAGTTGCTGTCCACAGATCATGGTACAAAGGACCAGTCCCCAACGATAAAAAAACCGTGCAGTAAGCATGCTCAAATGTAGGGCATTCAGGTCTTTTACAAGGCTTCTGCAAATGCCAAGAGGTCGTTAAATCGAGCGTCCACCAAAGGGTCAGGAAAGGGCAAATCGGGGTGGGTAGTTGCCAGAAAAACGGTCTTCATGCCTGCTTGGCGGCCAAAACGCATGTCGCTGAAACGGTTGCCCACCATGATGCTGCGGCTGAAATCAATGGCAGGAAAATCGGCTTGGGCTTGAAACGCCATGCCCGGCTGCGGTTTGCGCCGTGGAGAGTCATCGGCCAAGTCGGTGCAATAATACATGGCATCCAGCCTGCCGCCATTGAGGGCAATTTCGGCTTGCATGTTGTAGTGGATGGTCAAGAGATCGGCTTCTGTCATCAGCCCTTTGCCGACACCTTTTTGGTTGGTGACCACCACGATACGCGAAAAGCGCTGAGCCAAGATGGGCAAGGCTTTCAAGGATTGCGAGTAGAAATGAAACTCGGCCCAAGACAAAATATAATCGTTGTTCTTTTCTATGTTGATGACCCCATCGCGGTCCAAAAACAAAGTCCAATCTGGACCGATCTCAAAAGGCATGGCCATCTTATTGGGCTTTGTTTTCACCAAACAATGCAGCTTCTGTTAATTCGCACAAAATATGCCCCAAGAGCATGTGGGCTTCTTGGATGCGGGGTGTAATGGCCGAAGGCACATTGAGAAAATGATGGGCAAAAGCTTTCAATTGACCGCCGCTCAAACCTGTGAAAGCCACGGTAACAATGCCTTTTTGCTGGGCTGTTTCAAAGGCTTTTACCACATTGGGTGAATTACCAGAAGTGCTCAAGCCAATCAAAACGTCACCCGCTTGCATGGTGCCTTCTACCAAGCGGGCATAAATTTCGTCGTAATGGTAATCATTGGCCACGGCCGTTACATAAGAACTGTTGCAATGCAAAGCATCTGATTTCAAGGCTTTGCGGTTCAAATAAAACCGACCAGAAAATTCAGCGGCCAAGTGTTGGGCATCGGCCGCACTGCCACCATTGCCGCAAAAATTAACTTGGTGGCCATTTTGAAATGCCGTCACAACGGCTGCAACAACTGCTGATAAAGTTTTCTAGAAGGGTGTTGTTTTCCAACACCAATTGTTTAACAGCAATGGATGCGGCAATGCGTTCACGAATGGTTTCCGTCATGGCTTGGTTTCAGTGGACAAAGATACAATCCTTCTGCAAAAGCTTTCCCAGCTGTATTTTTCTTTGGCAGCCCGGATATTGGCTTGCAAGGGAGCCAAAGGTGTGGAGAGGGTTTGGCGCAATTGTTGGGCCAAATCAATGGCATTGGGTGCTGCCACCCAACCAGATTGATCGGCTTCTACCATTTCGGGCAAAGCGCCTACACGGGTTACCACAACCGGCTTTTCAAAATGATAGGCCAGTGGTGTTACCCCACTTTGTGTGGCTTCGCGATAGGGTTGCACCACCAAGTCACAAGCATTGAAATAATCGGCTACTGCTGCAGGTGGAATAAAATGGGTGTGCCAATGCAAGGCTTTGCCCAATTGCAGTGTGGAAGCCAGGGCCAGCAAGCTTTCTTCTCC
>RDYY01000400.1 GCA_004293505.1 Sphingobacteriia bacterium
ACCCCAAGGTTTTGCCCTGCCACAGCCGGGTGAATTTCCTTACACCAGAGGGGTGCAGGCCGACATGTACCGGGGACGTTTGTGGACCATGCGCCAATACGCAGGATTCTCCACTGCAGAGGAAAGCAACCAACGCTACCACTACTTGCTCTCCCAGGGGGTGATGGGACTGAGTGTGGCTTTTGATTTGCCTACCCAAATAGGATACGACAGTGACCATGCTTTGGCCGAAGGCGAAGTGGGGAAAGTAGGAGTGGCCATTGACAGTTTGGCCGACATGGAGACCTTGTTTGCGGGCATAGAATTGGAAAAAGTAAGCACTTCCATGACCATCAATGCAACCGGTTTTATTCTCTTGGCATTTTATGTGGCTTTGGCCAAAAAGCAAGGTGCCGACCTGAACAAGATCAGTGGCACCATCCAAAACGATATCCTGAAAGAATATGCGGCCCGGGGAACCTATATCTATCCGCCCCAGCCTTCTATGCGCATCATCACCGATATTTTTGAGTGGTGCAGCCAGTCCTTGCCCAAATGGAATACCATCTCTATTTCGGGTTACCACATTCGCGAAGCGGGCAGTACTGCCGCCCAAGAAATTGCTTTTACCTTGGCCAATGGGAAAGCCTATGTAGCAGCAGCCAAAGCAAAGGGATTAGACATCAATGTGTTTGGCAAAAGGCTTTCTTTTTTCTTCAATGCCCACAACAATTTGTTTGAAGAAGTAGCCAAATTCCGGGCTGCCCGCACCATTTGGGCAAATACCATGAAGGCCTTGGGTGCCACCGATGAAAAAGCCTTGATGTTGCGTTTTCATGCCCAAACCGGTGGGGCCACATTAACCGCCCAACAACCTTTGAACAATATTTCCAGGGTCACCATCCAAACCTTGGCGGCCGTATTGGGGGGCACACAAAGCTTGCACACCAATGGGTACGATGAAGCCTTGAGTTTGCCCACCGAAGAAGCTGCGCGCATTGCATTGCGCACCCAACAAATTGTGGCTTTTGAAAGTGGGGTGGCCGATACGGTTGATCCATTGGCAGGCAGTTACTATGTAGAAGCCATGACCCAAGCCATGGAAGAAAAAGCCTTGCAACTGATGGACCAAATTGAGGCCATGGGGGGCAGTGTAGCTGCCATTGAATCGGGCTTTATGCAAGATGAAATTGCCAACAGTGCCTATGCTTACCAAATGGGCATTGAATCGGGTGAGAAAACCATTGTGGGCATG
>RDYY01000154.1 GCA_004293505.1 Sphingobacteriia bacterium
GCATTGGCATGAATGCACAAAAAAAGATCGCCCTTGGCTTGGTTGGCAATCTCGGCTTTGCGGCGCACATCATCGTATACATCGGTGGTGCGGGTCATGAAAACCTCTACATCGGGCAAAGCCTCTTTCATCATTTTTTCTAATCGCAGGGCAATGGCCAAGCACACTTCTGATTCGGTGGAATATTTACCGCGCGCACCCACATCGGTCCCGCCGTGACCTGCATCAATGACAATGCGCCGAATGGCTTTGCGCGGAGAGGACTTGGCGTCGCCCTGACCCCAAGCCGTTGCCGCACCCCAAAAAAAGCAAATCAACAAACAAGCAACATTCCTTCCTTTCATGGGCTCCTTCTTGTAGTAATCAATGTATCTGTCTGAATACAGGGTTTTGACTGTATTTTTGTACTCCTACCATGTGCAGGATTTGTAAAATTAACGCAATTTCAAGGCTGGCTATTGTTTTGACCCTGCTCTGGGGAATATTAACATTTCCCTTTGTTGCCAAAGGACAGACCCTTCCTGCCAAATCCTTGCCCGGCAAGCTTGCTGCCCCCAGCAAAACAAATTTGCGCCCAGACACCATTCCCCGCAGCCCCATCTTGCCCCTGCCCATGGACAGCACCAAAGGGTTAAAAGACAGTACCCAAAAATCCACAGACAGCATGGTACAACGCATTGACACCATTCGCATGTCCAAGGATTCTATTGATGCACCCATTCATTACGCAGCAGAAGATTCGGGGATCATGGTGATTCCCACCAAAGAATTTCTGTTGTATGGAAAGGCCAAAGTCAATTACACTGATTTAAAACTGGAAGCGGCCACCATTCAATTTGACCAAGGCAGCCAATTGGTAAAAGCTTATGGGGCTTTGGATACCACCGGCAACCCTTTGAGCAAACCCCAATTTACCCAAGGAGAGATGAAGTCGGTGTCCGATTCCATTTTTTTTAACATGAAGACTGGCAAGGGACTGACCAAGAACAGTTTTTTCCAAGAAGGGGAGATTTATGTGAATGCCCGTGACTTGAAAAAGATCAGCAAGGATGAGGTTTTTGCTTCTCGGGCACTGTTTACGACTTGTAACCTGGATGTGCCCCATTATCATTTCAGGACCAGTAAAATGAAAATCATCAACAACAAATTGGGGATTGCCGGTCCAAGTTTTCCCGAATTTGAAGGCGTACCCATGCCCATTGGCATCCCCTTTGGCATCTTTCCTTTGAGCAGGGGAAGGCATTCTGGTATTTTGCCACCTGCTTTTACTGCCAGCCCTGATTTTGGTTTGGGACTGGAAGGTTTGGGTTACTATAAAGTACTGAATGACAACATAGATGCAACGGTTAGGTCAAATATTTATTCATTTGGCGGGTGGATGGTTAACCTGAATTCAAAGTACCTTAAACGCTATGCCTATACCGGTAATTTTAACCTGACCATGCAAAGAACCCGCAGCTTGAACAACACGGCCGGGGCCAAAGAAGAGTTCAACGATGCCCGTTCTTTCATGATCAATTGGACCCACAGCCGCGACTCCCGCGCAAGGCCCGGAACCAGCTTTTCGGCCAACGTCAATTTTGGTAGTTCTCGGTTCAACCAAAACGTGTTGAACAACCCCTTTGTTAATTTTCAAAACAACCTGAGTTCTTCCATCAGTTATTCTAAGGACTGGAAGGGCAAGTATAACCTCAGTTTGAATTTTAACCACAGCCAAAACAACAATTTGCGCTTGGTGAACCTGACTTTGCCCACTGTCAATTTTAACGTGGTTACTTTTTATCCCTTTCAAAAAAAGGAAGCGGTGGGCAGCCCCAAATGGTATGAAAAAATTGGCGTGGGCTATTCCGGTAACCTGCAAAACCAAATTGCTTTTTACGACACTGCTTTCAATTTTAGGCGCTTGTTGGATACCATGCAATATGGGGCCCAGCACAATATACCCATCACCCTTTCCCTGCCTTCATTGGGCCCCATCACAGTGGCACCCGGCATGAGTTACCAAGAAACTTGGTATGGTCAACGCATAGTGCGCACCTGGGACAGCAGTGCCAGCAAAGTGGACACCACCATTCAAAGGGGCTTTTTTGCGGCTCGGCAAATGAGTTTTAACCTGGGTTTCAACACCCGCATTTTTGGCACCTACCGCTACGGACCCAACAGCAAGGTTTTGGCCCTGCGGCACGAGATCCGCCCCAGCATTTCTTTGTATTACCAACCCGATTTGGTCTCGCGCTATTATTCAAGGGTGCAAGTAGACACCAGTGGCCGCACCATCAATGTTTCTGGCTTTGAAGGCGGCCTTTACAGTGTTTATGCCCCTGGGCAAAATGGCGGCATCAGTTTTGGCATTGACAATTTGTTGGAAATGAAAACCCGCAACAAAAAAGACACGGCAGACAAAGCAGGAAAAAAAGTGCGGCTCTTGGATGGGTTTGGATTTAATTCGGGTTACAATTTTTTGCAAGACAGTTTTCAATTGCAAAATTTTACTTTTTATGCCCGCAGTACTTTGTTTGAAAAAGTCAACATCACAGCAGGCGCTTTGCTCAACCCTTATGGTGTAGACAGCCTGGGTTATCCCGTCAACAAACTGGTTTTTGATCCAGCTCGTTTTAAATTTGGTCGCTTGGTCAGTGGTAATTTGGCCATATCTACCTCGTTTAGCAGCAAAAGAAAAGATGGCAAGAAAGCACAAGACCGCAACCTGCCCACGGATCCTTTCATGACACCCGATGAACAAATGCGACAATTGCAATTTGCCCGGGCCAATCCAGCTGAATTCACCGATTTCAACATTCCTTGGAACATCAATTTATCTTATTCCCTTACTTTTAGCCGGGTGCTGAAACCCGACTACAGTGGCTTTACCACCCAAACCTTTTCTTCGCTCAATTTCAATGGAGACTTTAACCTGACACCCAAATGGAAAGTAGGTGCCATGGGCTTTTACGATGTTTCTAACAACCGTTTGACCCAATTGTCCACTTTCATTACCAGGGAAATGCACTGCTGGCAATTGTCGATCAATGTTAACCCCGTGGGGATCTTCCGGTCTTTCAACATCACCATCAACCCCAAGTCTGGCATATTGCGCGACCTGCGCATCAACCGCGCCAGGTCTTTTACCACCCAACAGTTTTAACCTAGAAAAAACGGCAGGAGATCCGGTTAGATGCTAGTCCTTGGGCCGATGTTAATTGGCGGGTAGATCCAATCCCATGTGTTGGCAGTAATAAGCTTGCATGGTAGCGTACACTTGGGCCATCAGGGTTTCGGCCGATTTGTTTTGACTGGATATGGGTGCCAAAAAATGAATCTCTAATTTTTGCGGAAGAAAGAAAAAGCTTTGGGTTGCTGGGAGGGCTTTTCGGGTATTCAAGATCACCGCGGGAATGATGTCGTGTCCGGTGTCAGTGGCCAATCTAAACGCCCCTTCATAAAACTTTTTCAAGGGTGCAGCAGTCTTGTTGCGGGTACCTTCTGGATAAATGCACATGTGGAAACCCTTTTCCAGCGCATTTTTCATGCCCTCAAATGATTTGCGCCGAGACGCATCGCTGTCGCGGTCTACAATCACCGAACCCCGTTGGTAAAACCACCCAAACAAGGGAATGCGCACAAAGTCTTTTTTGGCAATGGTCTTGTTGGCGCCCGGAATAAAAGGTGAGGAGAGGGGAACGTCCAACAAAGCATTGTGGTTACAAGTCACCACATAAGTGGTTCCCCGCACAAAATGGTTTTTTCCCACCACCCGCACTGGGCAAGCCACAATATTGAGCCAAAATCGCATCCAGATTTTTGAGACTTTGATGAAGAGGGACATACCCTTGGGATCGGGTACAAATGAGGTCAAGTAAGCCGGCAATATGATGACCAAAAAACTGATCACAAAACTCACCAATCCCCAAAAAGCCCAAATACGGGCAAATATTTTTTGGCCCAAAGAGTAGGAAGGATGGTACAAAGGATGGTGTACAAGCTGAGCTGCCATGAGATAAATTTAAGGGAGAAACCAATTGATGGGGTCCATGCCATGTTGAACCAGCCATTGGTTGGCTTGGCTAAAATGGCGGCAACCAAAAAAGCCTTTGTCGGCACTAAAAGGAGAGGGGTGGGCGGCCGTCAAGACAAAGTGTTTGTGTGGATCTATCAAGCTCTTTTTCTCTTGTGCAAATTTGCCCCAAAGCATGAACACCAAATGTTGTTTTTGACCAGACAAGCGGGCAATGAGTTCATCGGTAAAATGAATCCAACCTATCTTGGCATGAGAACCTGGTTCGTTGGCCCGCACGGTGAGCGAAGCATTCAACATCAATACCCCTTGCTCTGCCCAAGGAACAAGGTTGCCCGATGAGGGAAGGGGTAGGCCCAAATCGGACTTCAACTCTTTAAAAATATTGGCCAATGAGGGCGGCGGCTTGATCCCGACAGGAACGGAAAAACTCAACCCATGGGCTTGTCCGGGACCGTGGTAGGGATCCTGGCCCAAGATGATCAGTTTAACTTGGTCCAATGCCGTTAACCGAAAAGCTTCAAAAATTTGCGGCCCAGGGGGATAAATGGTTTGTCCACTTGCTTTTTCGGCTTTGAGGTGGCTGCGCAAACCTTCAAAATAGGGCGCTTCAAAGCAGGGAGCCAAGAAAGATTGCCAATCGGGTGCAATGTTTACACGCATGTTTTGGGGGTTTGCACAAAAAAAGTGAAGCGAACTTCACTTGAAGTGATTCGGATTGGATTCGAACCAATGACCTACTGCTTAGAAGGCAGTTGCTCTATCCAACTGAGCTACCGAACCGGTTAACGGGACGGCAAAATTAAGGAAAAATGCCTTTTGGGCAAATTCCTTACTTTGCGCCAAACGCCTGCCAGCATGAGTTATAATTATTTGCCCTTGGACCACCAATGGTTGCACCAC
>RDYY01000155.1 GCA_004293505.1 Sphingobacteriia bacterium
GAAACCGTTAAAGGTTGTACAATGTCGTGCAGCTTGATGGAGCCCGCCAACTCTTGCAAAGCCGCTTCGTCAAAATCCCTGCGGGGTTGTTTGGGGTTGATGCTGATGGTGCTCAGGGGAATGCGGGTGCTGACCGTTGCTTTCTCAACGGCTTCAGCCGCCAATTTGGATCCCGTGGCTTGGATGTCGGCGTCTATGTTTTGCAGCAAGGAACGCAGTCCTTTGCCAATCAGGTCTTTGTTGGGCTTTGAAGCGGCCATGGCATTAAAATGTATTAGGTCGGCAAAGATAAGCTAGCGCAAGGGCTTATTCCAGGATTCTTTCGGCATTTGACATGCGCGTGAGCCCATTTTTTTGGAGAATTTCTTTGGCCAGGTTCAAATAATTCACTGCCCCTTTGCTTTCGGCATCGTACAAAATCACTGGCTTGCCCACACTGGGGGCTTCACTCAAGCGGGTATTGCGGTGAATGATGGTGGAAAAAACCATTTCGTCAAAATGGCGGCGCACTTCGCTCACCACTTGGTTGCACAAGCGCAAACGGCCATCGTACATGGTCATCAAAATGCCTTCGATTTGCAAAGCAGGGTTGAGGCGATTTTGAACGATCTTGATGGTGTTGAGCAATTTACCCAAGCCTTCCAACGCAAAAAATTCGCATTGAACGGGTACCACCACGGCATCAGAAGCCACCAAAGAATTAACGGTGATCAAACCCAAAGAAGGTGAGCAGTCAATGATGATGAAATCATAGCGGTCCCGGACGGCATCTAAAATGCCTTTCAAGACATTCTCGCGGTTGGGATAATTGATCATTTCAATTTCGGCCCCCACCAAATCAATGTGGGAGGGGATGAGGTCCAAATGGGGACACTTCATTGGCGGCTACGCCATTCACCATGCAGTCGTACAGGCTATTGGTGACATTGTGCAAGTCAAAGCCCACGCCCGTGGTGCTGTTGGCCTGGGGATCGGCGTCTACCAAAAGGGTTTTGAACTCCAATACCGCCAAGCTGGCGGCCACATTAATAGCCGTTGTGGTCTTGCCTACTCCTCCTTTTTGATTGGCTACGCCAATGATTCTTGCCATTTTCCCTTCTTTGTGCTTTGATGCGGGCCAAAAATACGGCTTCCCGACCCAGGTTCAAACAATATTAAACAAGACGGGTTAAAATGTGGTGGCAAGTTTTCAACAGGTGGGAATCCTGTAGCTTTGCCCCTTAATTTTTTACCATGCGCAATGCGGGATTTTTATGGGTTTTGGCCCTGGTGATGTTGTTGTTGGACAGTTATGTTTACCAAGCCCTTAAAACGGTCACCCAACCTTTGGGAGAGAAAACCCGTTCTTTTTCTCGGCCCTGACCATCATCAGTTTGTTGGCCTTTCCTTATATCCCTTATTTGCAGCAATCCAAAGTATTTCGCAATTATGTGTTTGCCATCTTGGCCGGCCTATTTTTTGCTAAATTGATCGCCGGGGTGGTTTTTTTGGTCGATGATTTGCGCCGTGGCGGACTTTGGGTAACCACCAAAATCGTGGACCAGGTGCAACACTCCCAAGACCCCAACCCCAAGATTGGTCGGTCTTTGTTTTTGAGTTGGCTGGGACTGGGTTTGGGGGCTACGCTGTTTGGAACTTTGTTGTACGGTTTTGGAAACAAATACAATTACCAAGTCAAGCGCGTCAAGTTGCGCTTTCCCCAACTGCCCAAAGCATTTGAGGGCTTTAAATTGGTGCAGATCAGTGATGTGCACAGTGGTAGTTTTCAAAACACCGCAGCGGTGTCCAAGGGCATTGACAAGATCTTGTCTTTGTCGCCGGACCTCATTTTGTTCACAGGAGATTTGGTCAACGACAAAGCGGTGGAGATGACCGATTACCAGTCTATTTTTGCGCGCTTGCGTGCGCCCTTTGGGGTCTATAGCACATTGGGCAACCACGACTATGGGGATTATGTTTCCTGGCCCTCTGCTGCTGCAAAATCGGCCAATTTAAATGACTTGAAAGCCGTGCACGCCAACATGGGTTGGCGCTTGCTCATGAACGAGCACGTGAAGCTGGAAAAAGGGGGAGAAGCCATTGCTTTGTTGGGCATAGAAAACTGGGGGGCCAAGGGCCGGTTTCCCAAATACGGTAAAATGGACCAAGCTTATCCCGGCACCGAAAACATTCCCTTTAAAATTTTGATGAGCCACGACCCTTCGCATTGGGATGCCCAAGTGAGGACGGAGTACCCCGACATTCAATTGACTTTGTCGGGCCACACCCATGGCATGCAGTTTGGTTTGGAGAATCCTTATTTCAAGTGGAGCCCCGTTCAATGGATGTACCAACAATGGGCAGGCTTGTACGAAGCCGGCGAACAAAAGCTGTATGTGAACCGTGGATTTGGCTTCATTGGCTATCCTGGTCGGGTGGGTATATTGCCCGAGATTACTTTGATTGAATTATCAGCCGGTTAACTTTAACAAATTAGTTCGGTTGGTTCGCGGGGATTGCTGCATTTTTACACCAAATCTAGACCATGAGAAAATCATTTTTGTTGTTTTGTGTCTTGGGCCTGCTGGCCTTTCAAAGCCAAGCCCAGGTTAAGTTTCGTGCCGGTGTAAAAGGAGGGCTCAACCTCAATCAAATTGAAGGACAAGCATTTGAAAATGGGGCAGATTATTCTTTTCACCTGGGTGGATTTGCTGAAATTGACTTTTTGAAAAAGATTGGTATCCAGCCGGAAGTCTTGTGGAACCAAACCACCACCCAAAGGTTTACCACCCTTCCCAATATTTACCAAACCCTGCCCCAAAACATTACTCTGAACTATTTGTCTATACCCATTTTGTTCCGTTACAATTGGTTTTCCTTTTTGACCTTGCACGCAGGACCCCAATTTGGTGTTTTGTTGAACAAAGAAAAAAACCTTTTGCAAAATGGTGAAGCTGCTTTTTCCAGTGGCGACATGGCGTTGGTCTTGGGTGCACAAGTGAATCTAAAATCCTTGCGGGTCTATGGTCGTTACAATGCTGGATTGTCCAACATGAACGACGCCTTTTCACAAGACAAATGGAAAAGCCGCCAATGGCAGTTGGGCATTGGCATTAAGCTTTAAGCAAGCTTGGTTTGCTGCGTGGAAGCAGAAATGCTTTGCTGTTGGTCTGGTCCCAGATCAATCCCAAGCTGCTTGAAACCTTGCCACCACTGCTTTTTGCTCGGCCAGTTGTTGAAACTGTTCTTGTAAAAAAGGGTTGTCGGACAATTTGCCCACCACCGCATTTAATTCTGCACTGTTTTCGTACACCATTTTGCGGAAGGGGTTGGTATAATCTTTTTCGCGCGATTCTTGGATGTTGCGCACCATCCATTCGCGGGTGCTGATGGCTTGGTTGGTCAGGTTCTTGAATTGGGTGGCCGTTAGTGCAGACAATTGTAAACCTGTGATTTCTTCCAATGCTGCCAAAGCTTGCAGCCTTTTTTGCAAAGGGTATTGGGCCGAGCAGGATTGGTAAAATTGGTGCACTTGCTCCCATCCTTGTACGCCACCATTTTCAATGTCCAACAACAAAGACTGGTAATCTTTTTGGGGAATCAGTTGGCCGCCCATGTTCACAAATTCAAACCAAGGCAAAGTAGAGGCAAAGGTTTGGCAATAGGCAGCTGGGGTCATGCCTAAGTTTTCTTCCATGCCGCGCAAAAGCGCTTCTACACCGTGAAAAACAATCAGGTCTTCAAAAAGCCGATAGGCTTCTGCCACTTTCAATAATTTGGTGGGCCTTTTGCTGTTTTCTATTTTTCCAGCCGACACAAAAAGGCCCGCCACGGCTTTGGGATCGGACACCAACAATTGTTTGCCGGCTTCTTGCAATTGGGCCTCATCTGTAACTGCTGCGCCCTGCACTTTTAACCAGGCCCTGCCCGTTTCTATTTCTATCAAGCGGCGGGCGTTGCGCATTTCTTGCAAGGTATCGGGCGCCAAATAATCGTATTCAAAGTGTTGAAGGGGAGTGGTTCTTTTGTCGCGGTCTTGGTATTTCCAAGCGTTGCGGGCCAGGGCATAGAGGTTGTAGAAAAACCAATAGCCAGGCATGACTTGCAAACAGTTTTCGTGTTCGTTGTTGCTGACCAAGGCAAAAGGATAGGGGATGTCCAGTTCGGACATGTAGTCGCCCTTGGTCAACAAACAAAATGAAGCAAAGCGAGAATTGTGTTTGAGGCTAACACAAAGGCCCGGCCAAAAGCCCCTGCCCATGATGATTTCCCCATCGGCACTGCGGCTGTTGTGGTTGGAGCCAATGGTAGCACCAGCGGCAATATTGCTTTGTCCCATGACCAAGGCAGCACACAAGAAAGAGTTGTTGTGGTGTTGTTCGTGGGCAGGAAAAATCAAGGAGTTCAATACTTCACAACAAGAAATGGTGGCATTGTACCCCAAGAAAGAATTGATCAACCGCGCGCCGTATTTTAATTGGGAGTGGTCGGCCATGATGAAGCGAACGGCTTTGATGCCATAAAAAGCACGGCAGCCATAACCAATGATCCCATTGACCATTTCGCATCCTTCACCAATTTGGGTTTTGCCTGCAGCCCCCGAATTAACAGTGAGGTTTTTTAATTTGTTGGCACCTTTGAAATAAGCGTCATCACCCACCCACACGTCTTTGATGATGCGGCAGTTTTTGATGACGGTGCGGTGTCCTATTTTGCCATAATACCCCCGCTTGTGGTCAAACTGGGCTTCGGTAAATGCTTTGAATTTTTCTTGCAACAAAGTCCTGTCGCGGTGCCGGCTCCAGAGCCAAGCATCGGCGGGTTGCATGCCATTGAAGGGCATCACTTTTCGGCCCGTGTTTTCGTTGCAAATTTCCATCCAGATGCGGACTTCTTCTGCTTCCCCTTCTTTGATGATGCCGTTACCAAATTTGGCGTGGTTGGTGGTCACCAATTCGTTCACGCTGGAAATGATGACTTCTGAACCAATGATATAATGCGACAAATAGTGCACGTGGTCAATGGCTACGTTGTCACCAAAATCGCAACTGATGATGGTAGAATTGTACAACCCTACCCGGGCTTTTAAATCGCTGAAACCCAAGTAAAGGGGCTCCAATTTTCCAATGCGCACCAAGCCGTGGAATTGGCAATTCTTGACCAATTGGGGATCAAATGCATCGCTCACCAAAATCAAGTTCCAGTCGTTGGTGGTGTTGCCATTGCGCACCAACATTTCAATTTCATCGCTGCGCAAAGTTCGGTAGTGGATACCGTTGGTGTTTTCTTGGTTGCGCAAGTAAAACTCGTCCTTGCCTTGGGGCAAATAAGGGGCTTTGATGAAATCGTGCCCCAACGAACCAAAAGGTGTTTTGGTGATGATGTTTTTGTTCATGGTGGTTATTCTACCGTTACAGACTTGGCCAGGTTGCGGGGTTTGTCTACATCCAATCCTTTGGCAAGGCCGCAGTAGTAACTGAGCAATTGCAAGGGGATGACGGACAAGAGAGGGGCCAGGATTTCATCTACCGGGGGAACATACAAGACATCGTCGGCCATGCTGGGGATGAGTTCATCGCCTTGGGTGGCCACGGCAATGACCTTGCCTTTTCGGGCTTTGATCTCTTGCATGTTGGACACCACTTTTTCGTAAAATTGGTCGCGCGTGGCCACAAAGACCACGGGCAGGTTTTCGTCTACCAAGGCAATGGGGCCGTGTTTCATTTCAGCCGCAGGATAGCCTTCGGCATGGATATACGTGATCTCTTTTAATTTGAGGGCGCCTTCCAGGGCAATGGGGAAATTATAGCCCCTGCCCAAGAACAAAAAGTCGCGGGCCGATTGGTATTTCTCGGCCACGGCCTGGATGGCCGTGGTATCGGCCAAAATGGCTTTTATTTTTTCTGGTACTTCGGCCAATTGGTGCAAAAGATCCAAATATTTTTCATGGTCCAAGGTTCCTTTGGCCTTGCCAATTTTCAAGGCCATCATCATCAGCACAGCCAACTGACCTGTAAATGCCTTGGTACTGGCCACGCCAATCTCGGGACCTGAGTGGGTATAAGCGCCCGCATGGCTGAGGCGGGCAATGCTGCTGCCCACGGCGTTCACCACCCCAAAGATGAAAGCCCCTTGGGCTTTGGCACTTTCCAATGCCACCAAAGTATCGGCAGTTTCACCACTTTGCGAAATGGCAATGATGACATCGCCCGGATGAATGACGGGATTGCGGTAACGGAATTCAGAAGCATATTCCACTTCTACGGGAATGCGGCACAGGGCTTCA
>RDYY01000401.1 GCA_004293505.1 Sphingobacteriia bacterium
AAAAAAACCTGACGTTGTCAGGTATTTCATTGTTTTGTTGCAGAGAGGAAGGGATTCGAACCCTCGATACAGTTTCCCGTATACACACTTTCCAGGCGTGCTCCTTCAACCACTCGGACACCTCTCTGTTTGGGACGGCAAAATTAGGGAATCAGGCCGAAGCAGCAAAGAGTTTTAGCGCATTGGCCGAGGTTTGCGCTGCTATTTCCAGCACGGTTGTGCTTTTGGCTTGGGCCAAAGCATCGGCTATGTTGCGCAAATAAGCGGGCTCGTTGCGCTTGCCCCGAAAAGGCACAGGCGCCAAATAGGGCGCATCGGTCTCCAACACCAAATGGGCCAGGTCTATGTCTTTAAGGGCGGCAGGTAGGCCTGCATTTTTATAGGTAATGACCCCGCCGATGCCCAAGAGAAAACCCAGCTGAACAATTTGTTGGGCCGACTCTGCACTGCCACTAAAACAATGAAAGACGCCGCGCAAACCCTTTTTGGCAAAGGGTTTCACCAGGTCAATGGTTTCTTGCATGGCATTGCGGGTGTGGATGGCAATGGGCAAGTTTTTTTCCAAAGCCCATTCCATTTGGGTGGTAAAAGCAACAACTTGTTCTGCTGCGTGAGTTTTGTCCCAATAATGGTCCAAGCCAATTTCCCCAATGGCGGCAAAGGGCCTGCCGGTGCGTTGGTCCAGGTATTGGCGCACCAGGTCCAGTTCTTGGCGGTAATTTTCTTTTACATAACAGGGATGGAGGCCCATCATGGCCCGGCAGGCATCGGGGTATTGGGCTTCCAGGGCCAATAAATCGGCATGGGTTTCGCTGTCAATGGCGGGCAAATAGATGCGCCCTACCCCTGCTTTTTGGGCCCGGTGCAAGACCACAGACCGGTCTTCGGAAAATTCTGGTCCGTATAAATGGCTATGGGTATCAATGAGTTGCATGGGGTGGAGGGGTTGTGGCGCCCGCCGGGGCGGGCGCCATTTTTGATTTTTTTTCGCAGCAAAGAAAATAAATTGAAACCAATGGCCGTTTAAAGATTACGAAGGTGCAAAAGACAGGAAAAGCGATGAACACTTTAAAATCCAACAATATTTGACGATACAACGAGCAACAGCGCCAAAGGTTTCCCGGCAGCGCTGAACCTTTGTTTTCATAGGGTACGGATTAAAAACAGGCTGGAGTTTCTACTCCGGCCTTCCCTTTTTTTGGGGCCAACCCTAAAGGGCTGCAAA
>RDYY01000156.1 GCA_004293505.1 Sphingobacteriia bacterium
GTATTCACCAAGAGGGTATCAAAATAAACGGCATTGTCTTGGGTCAATCCCAGGCTGTTCAATCCTTTGGCAATGGCTTGGGCTGTGCCATTGGCCATGCGGGCAATTTTTTTCAATCCTTCTGGTCCATGGTAAACGGCGTACATGGCAGCCATGTTGGCCAAGAGGGCTTGGGCCGTACAAATATTGGAAGTGGCTTTTTCGCGTTTGATGTGTTGCTCACGGGTTTGCAAAGCCATGCGCAATGCGCGGTTGCCTTGTGCATCAATCGATACCCCAATCAAGCGGCCAGGAATGCCGCGTTTGAAATCGTCGTGGGTAGCAAAAAAAGCAGCGTGGGGGCCACCATAGCCCATGGGCACGCCCAATCTTTGGGCCGATCCAATGGCCACATCGGCACCCAATTCACCGGGTGAAGCCAGCAAGGTCAGGGCCAAGAGGTCGGTGGCCATGATCACATAAGCACCCACCGCATGGGCAGCTGTAATGAATTGGCGGTAATCGGTTACAGCACCCTTGTCATTGGGGTATTGCAGGATGGCACCAAAATAAGTATTGTCTAAAGTCGTTGATGCAAAATCACCAAAAACCAATTCAATGCCAATGGGGGCGGCACGGGTGATCAATACTTGTTTGGTCTGGGGGAAAATATTTTCGTCAACAAATAATTTGGGTTGGGTAATGTTGTCGGTTTTGTTTACGTGGTGGAACAACATGGACATGGCTTCTGCTGCCGCAGTGGCTTCGTCCAACAAAGAAGCATTGGCCAAAGGCAAACCCGTTAAATCGGTTACCATGGTTTGGAAATTCAGCAAGCTTTCCAATCGGCCTTGCGAAATCTCTGCTTGGTAGGGCGTGTACTGGGTATACCATCCTGGGTTTTCAAAAATGGTGCGCAAAATGACGCTGGGGGTCAGGGTGCCATAATATCCCTGTCCAATGAAGTTGCGGTATACTTTGTTTAGGCTGGCCACTGCTTTTAATTCGCGCAAGTATTGGGCTTCAGAAACAGCAGGGGGAACAGCCAGGTCAGATTTGATGCGGATGCTATCGGGTATGGTCTTGGCCACCAAGGATTCCAGGTGGGGTTCACCAATGGCGGTCAACATTTTTTGGGTCTCATGTGCATTGGGTCCAATGTGTCTATTCTGGAAGGCTTTTGACGTGGCGATCAGGTCGTTCATGGCTATTCTTTGCTTTTGGGCGCAAAGTTAAGCTTGAAAACGCACCAAAAAGGCATTTGTTCAGCTTGTGGAAAGGGGGTGGACAGCTAATGGCCCTCTGCTTCTACAGCCCGCATTTCTGCACTGGTTTTGCGGCTGCCGTCGTGGCTCCATCCAGGTAGCCCAAAAATGTATTGCCATTTTTGTTTCCAACTGAGGCCGGGGCGTTTCAGGTCTTGTCGCATGGCTTGCCATTCGTGAAAAATCACTTTGGGCAAACGGTGGGTGCCCAGGTTTTGGGTGAGGCCATAGCGAATGGGTTGGTATTCATTTGCGGGTAACTCTTGCTGAAATGTTCCAAACAGGCGGTCCCACACAATCAAAAACATGCCCATGTTTTTGTCCAAGTATTTGGGGTTGGACCCATGGTGCACGCGGTGGTGCGAGGGGGTCACCATCACCCATTCCAACCATCCCAATTTGCCAATGCTTTCGGTGTGCACGAATATGCCCCAAATTTGGGTGGCCGCATACACAAAGGCAATGTCAATGGGCGCAAATCCCAAAAAAGCCAGGGGAATAAAATACACAAAGCGGTAAAGGGGTTGGAACACACTGGAACGGAATCCCACGGTGAAGTTCATTTTTTCACTGCTGTGGTGGGTCACGTGCACGGCCCAAAACAAGCGGATGCTGTGGTCAAAACGGTGCAGCCAATAATACATGAAATCCTCGGCCAAGACCAACAAAACCCAATACAACCAAAGGGGGCTAACCGTACCGATGGCATGTTGGTAAAAAAAATCCAATACGGCCAAGCTCACCACCCTGAAACCCAAGTCCAGGGCACCATTGCAGCACATGAGCCAAAAATTGGTGAGGCTGTCTTTTTTGTTGTACCACTGGCGGTGCCCCCATTGGGACAAAATGATTTCGCCCACAATCAAGACCAAATAAATAGGTGTCGATACCAAAATCAGCCATTGTTCTCTCAGGGAATCCATATTATTGTAGCAGCTATTCTGCAAAAATACAAAGGGAAATGATGTGCTAGACCATGGCCACCGAATTTGAACAATTAATTGAGAACTGGGAGAAAAAAGCTGCGGAAAGACAAAAAGTCTACCAGCAATGGTTAAAGCGTGCCCCCAAACAAAAAGTCTTCAAAGCCTTGCCAGACTTGCACGAAGCAGCTTTTGACCAAATTGATTGTTTGACCTGTGCCCGCTGTTGCAAAAATTATTCGCCACGGTTCAAAACCCCCGACATCAAACGCATCAGCAAGGTCTTGCGCCTGAAAGAATCGGTTTTCATCGACACCTATTTGCGATTGGACGAGGAAGGTGATTATGTGGTCAAATCAAAGCCTTGTCCTTTTTTGGGTCAAGACAATGCTTGCAGCATTTACGAAGACAGGCCTTCTGATTGCCAACGTTTTCCTTATACCGATGAAGATGTGTTGCTCAACCGCAGCGCCATCACCCTCAAGAATGCCAGCTTTTGCCCTGCTGTTTATGTGGTCTTGGAAAAAGCCATGCAGCAATTTCCTGTTTAAAACAAGTCATTTTAGTATTCCATTTTGCGCAAGCTGGGTGCTTTGAACCAAGTCAAAGCCACCACCACCAAAGTCATGGTGCCCCCAAACAATACAGAGGGAATGACACCCATCAGTTTGGCCGCTACGCCGCTTTCAAATTGCCCCAATTCATTGCTGGAATTGATGAACATGGAGTTCACACTCATCACCCGGCCCCGCATGGCATCGGGGGTTTTCATTTGTACAATGGTACCGCGGATGACCACACTGATGCCGTCCAATATGCCGCTCAAGACCAAGGCGGCAAAACTGAGCCAAAACCAAGTGGAGAGGGCAAAGACCAAGATACAAACCCCAAATCCGCCCACGGCCAAGAGCAGGGTTTGGCCTTGTTTTTTCTGCAAGGGAAAAAGGGCCAGCCAAGCAATCACTGCAATGGCTCCGATGTCGGTGGCTGCGTTCAGCCAGCCAAAACCAATGGGCCCCGTGCCCAAAATATCTTTGGCAAAAACAGGGATCATGGCCACGGCCCCGCCAAACAAAACGGCAAACAAATCAAGGGTCAGGGCACCCAATAATTCTTTGGTCTTGTACACAAAACGCAATCCTTCTTTTACACTTTCCCAACTGCCTTTTTCTTTGTTGCTGGCCACGGGTGGTCGTTTTTGGATGGGGGCCAACAAGCCGAAGCCCAAGCTGATCAAGACCAATACCGTCACCAAAGACCCCGCATTGCCCAAGCCTGCAATCAAAAAACCGGCACTGGCGTGTCCTATCACAGAAGCAGAAAGCCAAACGCCTTGGTTCCAAGTGGTAGCATTTTGCAAAAGGGGTCGGGGCACCACACTGGCCAACAAAGTGCTGAACAAGGGCCCAATGAAGGCGCGAATGATGCCCGTGGCAAACACAATGGCATAGATGATGGCAGTGACGCTGTTGACACCCCCAAAGGTTTGGGGCGAGGACCCCGCCAATGCACACAAACACAGCGCACAAACAGCATAGGCCAAAATGCCTTTGCGCAAGAGTGATTTTTTTTCGGAGATGTCAATCACGTGGCCCGCATAAAGGGCCAAACCAACAGCAGGAACGACTTCGGCCAAACCAATCAAACCAATGGCCAAGGGGTCTCCGGTTAGTTCATACACCCACCAACCCAAGAGGGTACCCATCATGCGCAGCGCCGCAATGAACAAAAACCTTCCCGTCATCAAAAAGCGAAATTCTGGGATGGCCAGGGCCGAAGCAGGGGATGGGTATTCGGTTTTTGTCATGCAGTGTTAGGGCAGGGTCAGGTAGTGTTGGCCGGGTTCATAATCTCTTTCCAAGGCTTCTAAAATGGTATTGACATGGGCTTCATTGCCCAAGAAATCGGCTTGGCTGGCGTCTACAAACAAAGTGGTGATGTGGTGTTGTTTGATGTAGTGGGTATAGGTTTCCTGGATTTTAAACAAGTATTCATCGGGAATGGACTGCTCATAAGGCCTTTGTCTTTTCTTGATGTTTTGTTGCAGTTTTTGCACGGGTGCGTGCAGGTAAACCAAGATCTGGGGAAAAGCCAATTGCTGGTGGATGATGTCAAAGAGTTTTTGGTACAAGCGAAACTCTTCTTCGGGCAAATTGACTTTGGCAAACAAGAGGCATTTGGTAAAAAGATAATCCGAAACGGTGATGCTGTTGAAGAGGTCCTTACCCAATACCAAGTCCTTCATTTGTTTGTAGCGCTCGGCCATGAAAAACAGTTCCAGGGGAAAAGCGTATTGGCCGGGGTTCTCGTAAAACTTGGGCAAGAAAGGATTGTCGGCAAACTCTTCTAAAATGAGGCGGGCATCCAATTTTTTGGCCAGGATATGGGCCAAAGTGGTTTTGCCGGCGCCAATGTTTCCTTCAATGGTAATGAAATGGTGGTTCATGCGATGGGCCAAAAATACATCGGCTCAAAGCCTTGGTTCAGAAATTTTGTACACAAGCGAGGTGTCGGGACAGTCGGCCAATAATTGGGCCATGGTTTTTTCCAAACGGGGGTGAAGCAGGTTAGGGGCGATGGCTGCCAGGGGCATCAGGGCAAAGCGCCGATCAGCCAAGCGGGGATGGGGCAAAAGCAAGAGCGGGGTATCGCAGGTCAATTGGTCCACCAAGAGCAAATCCAAGTCTATGCGGCGGGGCCCCATGTGCCGGGCCCG
>RDYY01000157.1 GCA_004293505.1 Sphingobacteriia bacterium
TGTGCATAGAGTTCCCTGTTCGTAGGGGTGATGCGTTTCAATGGATCTAACTTGTCTACGGCTTCAATGCCCAAGAGGGTTTCCAAACTGGCCACTACTGCCAAAGTAATGGCTGTGGTCCAGACCAAGGGATTGCCCAAAGCTGACCAGTTGGGGAACATGAAAAAGCCTTTGAAATCAGCAAAGGATTTGGCCACAGGAAGCCCCACCAAGTGCTTGCTTTCTAAAGCATATGCGGGGAAGGCAAAGCGGATGTATTCGTGAACGCCTACTGTTACCAAAACTGCAATCAATGGTGCTGGTATCCCAGAGAGGGATTTGTTTTTTTTCATCCATTTGCTTTGCCAAAACAGCAATATGGTCAAGGACAACAAGCCCAAAAGTGTTGCTGTAGGAGACAAGAATTGAACAGCGCTGAATAGTTCTGTCAGGGTATTTTCATGGTCAGGTTGCACAAAGGATTCATCGCCTTCAAAGTCATTGTCAAAGCCCACCAAATGGGGCAATTGCTTCAAGATCAAAATCAGGCCAATGGCAGCCAACATCCCTTTGATGACTGCATTGGGAATATAATTGCCCAAGACGCCGGCTTTTAATTTGCCGAAGACAATTTGTAAAATGCCTGCCAAAACAACTGCAACCAAGAAAACATCATAGCTGGGCAATTTACCTATGGCGCCAGCCACAATGGCGGTCAAACCAGCAGCAGGACCACTCACACTCAAAGGAGAGCCACTCAGGAAGCCCACCAAAACACCACCCACAACCCCTGCAATGATGCCCGCAAAAACGGGCGCACCTGACCCCAGTGCAATGCCCAAACAAAGGGGCAAGGCCACCAAAAACACCACCACTGAGGCAGATAGGTCGGCCGAAATATTTTTCAAATATTGTTTCATGGGCAAATCAAATGTTCAGGCCACCGCAGGCGCTGATGACTTGTCCGGTGATGTAAGCAGACAAATCGCTCGCCAAAAACAAGGTAGTATTGGCTATTTCTTCGGCCTTTCCAAATCGTCCCAAAGGAATTTTTTGCAAAAATGCAGCTGCGCCTTCTCCGTCTTTTAAATAGTGTGTCATGTCGGTTTCAACAAAGCCAGGTGCAATGGCATTGCAGCGAATGTTGCGACTGCCCAATTCTGCGGCGATGGATTTGGTAAATCCGATGATGCCTGCTTTGCTGGCGGCATAACTGCTTTGGCCTGCATTGCCCCGGATACCAATGATGGAGCTCATGTTGATGATGCTTCCCTGTTTGGCTTTCATCATGGGCCGGATGACTTGTTTGGTCATGTTGAAAACACTCTTCAAATTGGTGTCCATGACATCGTCCCACTGGTCCTCGCTCATGCGCAACAACAAATTGTCTTTGGAAATACCAGCATTGTTGACACATACATCGATGGCACCAAATTCTTTTACCACTTCATTGACCAGGCTTTCACATTCAGCAAAAACCCCTGCATTGCTTTTCACGGCTTTTGCTTTAACGCCCATGGCTTCTATTTGGGCCACCAAAGCAGCTGCTTTTTCGGCACTGCCGTCACTCACATAGGTTAACACAACGTGGCTGCCGTTTTCTGCCAGCTTCAAGGCAATGGCAGCACCAATGCCACGGGCAGCTCCAGTGACCAAGGATACTTTGTTGGATAAGAGGGCCATAGAATCGTTTTTAGGTTCAAGTTTGCTACTGTTCCGAATGCTTGCAAGATAAGCCAGGCATTACAAAATGGCATAGATCTCTTCGATATAGTTCCGGGTATTGCTCAGGCGGGGTACTTTGTGTTGTCCTCCTAATTTCCCTTTGGCTTTTAACCATCGGTTAAAACTACCTTGGGGCAAGGCTTTTACGTGGGGCATTTCCAAAGCAATGTCTTTGTAACGTTTGGCTTCATAGTCGCTGTTCAAAGACTTGAGTGCGCCATCCAATTCGTACGCAAATTTGGACAAATCCAAGGGCGTTTCTGCAAATTCTACCAGCCATTCGTGGGCCCCTTTTTGGCCATCGCCCATGAACACTGGAGCAGCCGTATAGTCTAAAACCTCCAACCCACAAGCTTTGGCTGCCATGGCCATGGCCTGGTCAGCATTGTCCGCAATCAGTTCTTCGCCAAAAGCATTGATGTATTGCTTTAAACGACCCGTTACTTTGATGCGAAAGGGAAACAAATGCGTAAACTGGATGGTATCTCCCACCAAATAGCGCCACAACCCCCCGTTGGTACTGATGACCAATGCATATTGCTTGCCCAATTCTACTGCTTGCAAACCAATGGTTTGGGGATCGGATTTACCATATTCCGACAAGGGCATGAATTCATAAAAAATACCGTTCTCTAAAAACAACAACATGCCTTCTTCCTCTGGTCGGTCTTGGGCAGCAAAAAATCCTTCACTGGCATTGTACATTTCCAAATATTGGCAACCAGGCCCGATCACCTGTTGAAACTGTTCCTTGTAGGGTACAAAGGAGACTCCCCCATGGATATACAGTTCTAAGTTGGGCCAAACAGCTTTGATATTGGGCTTGCCAGTGATGGCCAATATCCTGCGCAACAAAATCAAAGTCCAAGTAGGCACACCAGAAATAGAACTGACGTCTTCCTGGATGGTAGACTGTGCCAGTTTTTCAATTTTTTCTTCCCACTCGTCCATCAAAGCAATGGACAGTTCTGGGGTGCGGATCCACTGGGCCCAGAGCGGCGTGTTTTGCAAGAGTACTGCACTCAGATCACCACAATGTATGTTTTCATTGATTTGGCTGATTTGGTGGCTGCCACCAATGACCAAACCCTTGCCTGTCAATAAATCACTTTCGCTTTGGTGTTGATAGTAAAGGGTGAGTACGTCTTTGGCCCCTTGAAAATGGCAGTCCTCTAGGCTTTCCTGGGTGATGGGAATGAATTTGCTTTTGTCGCTGGTGGTACCACTGCTCTTGGCCAACCAATGTACGGGGGTATTCCACAAAGGGTTTTCTTCTCCGGCCAAAATGCGGTCGATATAAGGCTTTAGGTCATGGTATTCATGAATGGGAACCGCTTTTTTAAAACTGCGGATATTAAAGACTTCTGTAAACCCATGTTTGCGACCAAACTCGGTATACTGTCCGTGGGTAATGAGGTCTTGGAGTACTTCCCGCTGGGCCTCAATGGGGTTTTGCTGCCATTGGTCAATGCGCCAATGCCTAAAACGGGCCAGCCTGGATATAGCGGGGGACAATAGTTTCATCTGGTCCCCCAAAATAAGAATTTTTAGCCGAGATCCCGCGCCATGTCCATGATCCAATCCTTGCGCTTCAATTCAAAGTTGGTGCCCAAATACAAACGCCTTACCTGTTCATCGGCTGCCAACTCTTCTGCCTTACCATGCTTGAAGATCTTTCCCTCAATCAGCAAATAAGCCCGGTCGCAAATGGAAAGGGTTTCATTCACGTTGTGGTCCGTGATCAAGATGCCAATGTTCTTGTACTTTAATTTGGCCACCACGGATTGAATGTCTTCAACCGCAATGGGATCAACGCCCGCAAAAGGCTCATCCAACAAAATGAATTTGGGATCAACTGCCAGGGCCCGGGCAATTTCTGTTCTTCTTCTTTCCCCCCCACTCAAGCTGTCTCCATTGTTGTTCCTGACATGGTGTAAATTGAACTCATCCAACAAGGTTTCTAATTTGTGTTGTCGTTCTGCCTTGGTCAGCTTGGTCATTTCCAGCACAGCCATGATGTTGTTTTCTACACTGAGCTTGCGAAAAACGGAAGCTTCTTGGGGCAAATAACCAATGCCCATCTGTGCCCTTTTGTACATGGGCAATTTGGTGATGTCTTGGTCATTGAGAAACACAGTGCCTTGGTCTGGTTTGATCAAGCCCACCACCATGTAAAACGAAGTGGTTTTTCCTGCTCCGTTGGGACCCAACAATCCAACAATCTCCCCTTGACTAACCTTGACCGAGACCTGCTGTACTACGGTCCTGCCTTTGTAACTTTTGACGAGTTCATGGGTTTGAATGGTTAAGCTCACGGGTGGTTCGTTTGGGCAAAGTTAATCATCGGTAATGGTCCATTATTGCATAATATACATTGTTTTTAATCTTATAAAACCCTTTTCTGGAAGGATCCATTTCTGGATTCTCTTTCAAAAACATGGGATCAATCCAGACTACATTGAAATACTTCCTGTCCAAAAACGGGTTTCCATCAATGACGGACCCAAAAGACAAGAAATAGGTATTGTAGGACTTTTCTTTGCCGTAAGCTTTATCCGCACCCATCCAAAAGCACCTCAAACTGCGCAAAGAATCATATACCTGCCGCAATTTGATTGTATCATACTTGAAAGCTTCAACAGCCAAGGGAAAGATATAGCTTGACTGCTCTGTACTCAATACATATCGTTGGGTATCCGTCTTGATTTCGAGGGCCGGGTATTTAAAAGATCTGTCATTGAATCCCAAGGACAAAGGTTGGGTGTGATATAGATCAGCATACAGTTGAAAAGTTTTAGCAATGCTTTTTTCATTTTTAAGATAGAAACGCTGCGATTTTTTGGCCCCCTTAGGTGCGCATGCAGAAAAAAGCAACATGCTACAAAAGCACCCCAATAAAATCACCCCAAAGTTGTTGTTTGAATTCTTCATGGATTTTCTGCTTTAATGGGAAATTCAACAACGCCATACACCAATTTTCGCATGCGGTTTTCGGTAAACATTTGAAACGTCTTTAACCCATAGTCCCAATAGGTGACGGCATAATAGCCATCAATCAATTTGATGTCGTACAACAGAATAAAGTGGGTGGGCAAACGCAGGTTATAAATCCTGAATTTATTGGGATACAAATATTTGCTATTAACAAATAATACAACGGGCCCCTTTGCTAATGCTAAATACAAATCATATTCATTTACCCAAGGGCGATAAAAATCCGAGCCGATGGCTTTGGTCTTGTACCCGCCCAGCTGCCGGGCCATTTTCCGGAATTTACTCAGGTTAGTCCCGCACCAATCGGTATTCTCGTCGCCATTGTTGTATTTGTGGTTGAGGGTATTGATATAGCCCTTAAAATGGTCGGCCAAACTAAGCAACCAAATTTGGTCGGCCCCATTCAATTGTAATTCTCCCTTGCCTTTCCAAGTGCCTGCTGCCAACCTGATCTCTGGGGAAGATGTTATGTTGATGCTGCTATCGGTGTACTGACCCGTTTGGTACAAAGACAAAATCATTCGAGCATAACGCTCGGGTTGGTCTTTGATGAACAAAACACTAAAAGCGGCATAGCCACAGAAATTGGTGCTGTGCCCTTGGTAAAGGGACTCAGCATAGCGAATATTCTTGGCCACGTTTTGGTAAAAAAGTGAAGCAGGGACATGGGGCCAAATGCTACTGCCTTTGGTGCTGTCTTGTTGCTGCCACCAAGCCAAAGCGCGTTGGGCCGAGGCGGTGATCGGGCGGATATTATTTGTGCTTCCCCCACTGGATTGTCCATAGACAAATCCAAAAAAAAAACAAGCAAAAACAAAACAACAAGCCCTTCATTGGACCAAGATAAAAAAAAGAAGCATAAACCGAGGACGAACCCATGATTAAGTTGTCCTTTACCAATGAACACTTGCTGTAAGGGAAATTGTCCTACCCTGTCCATTGATGCCACTGCCATGGGTACGGTAATCGGCATTAAAAAGATTGATCACCCCCGCTTGAAGGCATCCCCATGTAAGGGAATGGTTCAACATCAGGTGGGCCACATACCATCCGGGCGTACCCCCATTGGGAATACGGTTATCGTCTTTGTCGCCTTGGGCCAGCCGATGTTGTGGGCCAGCAAATTGCTGGTCCAGCTGAAAAGTCCATTTGCGCCATTGTTTGGCCAATAAAACCCTGCCAAAAGCTGGAGGTATCCTGCGCATGGGCTCATCACGAGAGGTGTTTTGTCCAAATGCATAGGTAAAATTTGAAGCCAAGGTCCACCCTTTTCTCCATCCCCAGTTGGCCTCCCATTCCAAACCCTTTACAAATGACTGTTGGCTGTTTTCTTTGGTATAGACATTAACCCCATTCACTTGTTGACCGGGTACCTGCACCCTTGTGATCAATGCTTGCAGGTTCATGTAAAAGAGGGCTATCCCGATTCGGTTCTTATTTTTTTCCCAACGATAACCCCATTCCCAATTGTAAGTCTTTTCGGGTTTGAGCCCATACGCTGGAATTTCAAACCTAAAATCAACCAAACCCAAACTGCCCATGTCATCTATGTTGGGACTGCGGAACCCTGTGCTAAACGAAACATAACTAGCATGGTGAGGTGCCAGTTTTCGCCAAATGGCCAAATTGGTAACGAGAGCAGAAGGCGTGACTTTGATTTTACCCAAACTTGCATTCCCAAGGCTAGCTGAGTCCTCTATTTGAATTTGGGAGCTGTGATACCGCAATCCCGCTTCGAAGCGCCAAGAACCCCATTCAACATGGTGCAGGCTATACACCGAAAATTGGCCTTGTTTAGCCCCATTGGGATAAAGACCGCGCAGGTTTTGCTGGTTACCCGTTGTCAATTGGGTTTGCGTCCTGTTGCTGTTGACCTTGTCTTGGTAAAATTCAATCCCGGAATGAGCAGAATGGTGGATGGAGAAAACCGAAAAAATTTCAGCTGTTGCGCCAAGGGTATTGACTTGGTCTTTTTCTTCAAATGCATTGTTGTTTCCATTTCTGCGGTATCGACGGACTTCCTTGTTGGCTTGTTGAGATACCGTTAAAGTTATTTTTTGTGCAAGAGGAGTAAAGGTTTCCCATTGTGATTTCACATAAGCCAAGCTTCTTTGCTGAGGGGAAAAAAAATAGTATTGAAAATTTTCCAGCTTGACCCTGTGGTAAAGGGGAACATCTTTTTGCATCATTTGCTGGAAAAAGGCAGTCACCTGCCATTGCGCCGATAATTTCAACTTTAACTTTAGGTCAAAAGCCGACTCTTTGTATCCACTGGGAACTTGAACGCCTGTGCTATCGCCACCTGGTAGGTCCCCAAAATTTCTTTGTGTGATGCCAGCTTGAAAAGTAAATTTTTGCTGACTAAATCCAGCTTCACCCCTAAAGGACTGTTCTGTACCCCTAGCAACCCAGCGAGCCAAAACCTTTCCAAAAAATTTGGGCTTTTCAGAAAAAGAGGGCAGGTGGTTGAACACTTGTAAAACCCCACCCATGGCATCGGACCCATATTGCACAGACCCAGTTCCACGGGCAACTTCAATGGCTGCCAAACCAAAAACATCAATGGTATTTAAATATTGGTTGGGGCCAAAACGATAAGTACTGTTGCTGAGCCGAATGCCATCCATTATCAATAGCGTTTGGTTCCCAGTAAGGCCACGCACAAATGGAGATCCCCCAGCGTGGTTGGTTTTTTGCACAAAAATGCCCGGTTGTCCCATCAGCGCTTCTGGGCTACTGCGCAGCTGCAGGGCCGATATTTGTTGAGCATTTAGGTGATGGGTAGAATAAGGAAGGGCCAACCAACGGGTAGCTTTTCGCGTAGCGGTTACCACTACTGGATCCAAGGCCTGAATGGAATCATTATTTTGTGCAGCAAGCGATCCAAGCAAACATTGAACCAATAACCACAATCCTGCTTTCTTGTACATGTTTTGGTAGCCGAAAATTAACCAAAGTCCCCAGACATCATTCATTAAATATTTGTAATCCCTTCCCATGCGCTTGCCTTTAAAGCGGCAGCCCTACCATGTGGAGGCAGAAACAAGTAACCTTGGTCCACCCTTGAACACCAACCAATCCATCTGCCAAGCTTGCCGTATATTGCACTTTGTTTGAAGCAACCGCACATGAAAGTTACCGAGCACATCGAAAAAGCAAAGAGCACCCTGATTTCTTTTGAAGTTTTGCCCCCCTTAAAAGGCAAGACGATTCAAAATGTGTATGACCATTTGGACCCCCTCATGGAGTTCAAGCCT
>RDYY01000158.1 GCA_004293505.1 Sphingobacteriia bacterium
CCCATTTCTATTGCGGGGTCCCCCATTGGCGCTCTGGCCACTGGCAAAGGCCAATCCATTTTGGGTATTGACCACCTGCCCCAAAACCTCGCCCAAACTGCCATTGGGGGAAAAATTTTGAAGGGCTGATCCTACCTGCCACAAACCAGTTTCGCGGTCAGCCAACCAAATGCTTTGGTCCAACACAACCGCTTTTTGTAGAGCGGGATACAGCGGATGGGCAGGAATGGTTTGGCTGATGGTCCCACTGGGGTCAAAGACCAATACCCTGCTGCTGTTGCTCTTGTTTTGCGTCACCAGCAATTTTTCTTCGGACTGATTCAGCGAAACAATGGACCAGCTGGTATCTGTTAGAATAGATTGCCCTTGGGTACTGTCATTGAATGCCCAGATTTGTTGGCCAATTTGTGCTACCATTTGGTTTTTCCAAAGGCTTAAGTTGGTGATGGGTCCATTGGGCAAACCCAATGGGCTGCTAACGTTCTCCCAATTAGGGGCTTGTCCCAGATCTGCCGTTGTTTTGGCCCGAAACAAGCCTATGGGGGTGGCAACATAATGGTATTGGTTGTTGCGCAAGTGTGCATGAACGGGTTGGGACAATGGGGTGGGGGCGATGCTGTACAATGCCCATTTTTGGGGAGAGGAGAGATCCAAAACCGCTAAACCCAAACCTGTAGAAAGGTAGGCTTTCCCTTTGTTCACGTCTAGGCTAAAAATAGTTTTGTTACCGGTATTGGCAAACCGATTGAAATCACTGAAAGTCTCAACCTTTTTTCCTTTGACCAAGTCCAAGCTACCATTGCTATAAGCCAATACCCATTGCTGGTGGGCTTCGTCCCATTTTACAAAAGCCAATCCAGTTTGGCTAAGACCTGTTTGGGGATTGAGGTATTGGTATTCTTTGGTATCTGCAGAAAAAACAAATCCCCCAGAACGTCCAATGGCTGCAATGGATTTTCCTTGTTGGGCCATGTCTACCAAAGAGACATAAGACAAATGTACACGCCATTGTCCCAAAGGGGGTTGCTGGCCAGATTGGGCGCCGGTCTCATGCTGCACCAAGAGAGAAAAAACCAAAAGTAAAGCAAGCCAACGGGTCATGCCTAAAGTTAGGACAGAATCAAATGGTGACAATTCCGTGTTTGATGGCAAAAACCACCACGATGGGTATCGATGGTGCGCACCGATACACACATTTCTTCGGCAATTTCTTTATAGGCTTTATCGGCACAAAGCAATTGTAAAAAATGGGCTTCTGTTTCTGTGATGTTGAGCAACAAATCAGACTGTTTGTGAAATTCCTCTTCGTTGGTGACATAATTGATCAGTTTGTTGCGGACCAACTCGTTCACATAAAAGTCATTGTTCTTAATGGATTCCATGGCTTGCTTAAAGGTCTCTGGCTTGCTGTCTTTCAGGATATATCCCTTTACCCCATTTTTCAACATGCGAATGATGGCCATGTCGTGGGTCAACATGCTCAGGACCAAAACCTTTACAGTAGGTAGTTTTTGCTTGATCCAAGCCGCAGTCTCATACCCGTCCATGTCTGGCATGGTAATGTCTAGCAATACAATATCAGGGGGAGAAGATTTTTGTACTTTTTCTATGAATTCCTTTCCGTTACTGGCTTCAAACATGACTTCGAATCCTTCAATGGCATTGATAATGCCCACCAATCCGGACCGGAGCAATTCATGGTCATCTACCAAGGCTACTTTCGTCATACAGTGATTTGGTTGGTATGTTTATGCTGATGGCTGTGCCAGTTCCAAAATTACTTTGAATGTCCACTTTGGCACCAATCAATTTAGCTCTGTCAAAAATATTCTGTAATCCAATACCTTGCTGATTGTCTTGGATGATGCGGGTATCAAATCCTTTTCCATTGTCTTTTACTTGAACAAAAATATCTTTCTCTAGCTTCTGAATAGATACGTAGATCTGATTGGCCGCTGCATGCTTTAGGATATTGTTGATGATTTCTTGCACCATGCGGTATAAAATGATCGACTTGCTTTTGAGTTCTTCATCATAGTCTACACTTTGATCGGGACAGTCGAAAACCGTAGTGAATTTTCCATTCTTTTCTATGTTGAGCAAAAGCTGGTGAATGGATTCATACAGCCCAATTTGGTGAAAATGGTTATTCTTTAATCCATGGCTAATGGCCCGCAAGTCATTGAATGCTTTTTCTAGTAATTGTTCAATGTCAAATTTTCGTTTACTGACCGTTTCGGGATGGAGGTTTAAAATATCTAATCGGCTCAAGTACAAAATTTGACCAATGTTGTCGTGAATTTCTGAAGCAATATAGGATAGGGTTTGGTCTTGTATCTCTAATTGGGTGTTCAGTATGGTTTTTTCAAACCTGTTTTTCATTTCTTCTTTTTCTTGCTGGTTTTTTCTCTGTTTGCGCAAAAAGAGAAAAAGTAAGACCAATAAGAAAAATCCCAACAATAGGAAAAAGACAGTAGCAATTATGATGGTAACGAGTATGTCTTGCTGTTGTTCCGGCATAGTAAAAAAGCAAAAGTAAAAGCTGAGTAAAGGACTACATTCAAACTTTGGTTGATGATGCCATAAATTCTTTTGCCCTCTTCCTGCATGTCAAAACTACGCAGGTATTCGAACAATGCATTGATAATAACTGACCCCAGGTAAAACAACAAAAGACCTGTGCAAACCCAAAAAAATGGCTGTTTGGTCAAGGGTGTATCCAAATGCTCTGGCAAGACAGACTCATAAAAGAACAAACAGCAAAATGAAACAATGAAAAATGAGCCTATCAAAAAAGTATAACTGTGGAAATTACGGGTCCCCTGAATAAAGGTCAAGTTGATGATAACTGCCAAGACATAGAGCGGAATAAAAAGCAAGATGATTTTTTTGATCCAATCAGACTCTATGTGCCGGTGGAACATGTAAGCATAAAACACGAATTCAATGGTTGTGAAAATATTGAATATCATGTAGTTCTGTATGTCCTGCAAGGTAAAAATCAGTCCCACCAATTCTACACAAAGGGTCAGGGTCAAGAAGGGTAAAAAATAACCCAGCTTTTGCTTTCTGAGAATGTTGAAATAAATCAAGCAAATCAAGACACTCAGTGATAACACAGTGATGTAAATCAAATAAAGTGCTGGTATTTTCATTGAATGATCGCTGCTGGTTTCTTGGCACTATAATAACGGAAAAACCGGAAGGTTATTCCGGTTTTTCCAAAAGAGTAAAAAATATTTAGGGGTAAATGCTGCCGTGGTTCAAGTAGTTAGAGCTACCATCATCCAATACATCTCCGTTGGTATCAAAAATGCTTTGTACACGGATACCGCCTTTTGATTTGGGAGCAGTATTGTTGTCACCTAGGAAGAAAACGGTCATGCGACCAATGTCTTTTTTGTTGACAGCCGTTTTTTCATCGTATACACCAAAATAAACGTATACGTTTTCAGACTTATACTTTTTCTTGAGTTGTCCCAAGTATTTGTCCAAGTCTTTCAGGTTGAACACCACGTATTCGGATTGTTGCCCACTCCTGGAACGGTTTTGGTCCAAAAAAGTCTTGGACATGCGTTCGGCAGTCGCTTGGGAAATCAATCCAGAAATGCCAACCCCGTTAAGCGCTTGACCTTGGATGTTCATTTCATCTACGGTGCTTTCGGTTTTGGCTTGGTCTTCGGGTGCCTGTTCTTCCTTGGTACAAGCAGTAAAAAATAGGCTCAAGGCAAGGGCAACAATGGCCAATGTTTGGGGTGAGCGAAACTTTTTCATAGTCATCAGTTTTTCTACAACTGCAAATTAAACGGCCTAATTGGACGAAAAGTATATTCTAATGTATGTAATAAAATATAATATATAAGTTCCTAAAAATTAAATAGTTTAATATTTTACTACAAAAGATTCAGTGAAATCACCTACCTGTTTGTAGTATAAATAATAATGTACTACAAAAGATTCGGTGATTTCCACATTGTTTGGTCCAATAGAGCTTGATATCTTCGGTTTGTTTGCAGGTAATTGTCAACCCCAGGTACCCTTGGGGCAGTTAAAATCCAACTTCCTATGCAATTACCCCACTTCCGCTGGAGCGCTTTGGGCAAAGCCATCCATGCGGAAGTTTTTTTTGGCTCAATTGGAGCGGATAACGCAGGGATTGTTCTTCCAATGCTGCGGTTCGCCAATCTTGCCTTTTGTTCAAAGCCAGGTCAGTCAGCAAGCTGGTGATTTTTGCCAAAGAAGTAGTCTGTTGGTCCCATAGCGTAATTTCCCAATGCCCAGTCACTTTTTTGTCGGCATAGTTTTCGGAATAAATCCGGATGTCTTTGAACAAGGATTGAATTTGGTCGCGGCCTTTCCATTCTGAACTATCGGGTGTGTTGTTGATCAATCGACCATTGAGGTTGATCCATCCGGCTGTTGATTTTCCAGTGAATGCTTTTTGAATGTCAGCGGGTAAAACTGCCTCGCATTGACCGTTCAAATATTGCTGGTTCCAACTGCTGTCAGTACCCAAGACCAAAACATCCTTGTTTTGGTTGATGTGCAGGGAAAGACTTTTGAGCAAGGCACCACTCTGCCATTTTCCATTGTTGTTGACCAAGAAACCTTTTTCAACCAAAGGCAGGAGCAAAGCCCTTGTTTTGGCTGTATCGGCCGTTGGCAAAGCAAAAAATATTTTGGTCTTGTTTGATCCAGTGGAATCAGCCATGATAACCTGTAACTGGCCTTTGAAAGCTTGGGCCAGCGCATTGGTTGTGAGGCCTTGCTTTTCTAAAAAAGATTCAGCCAATTGGTCTACTTCCAGTTCTTTCAGCAAACTGGGCAACAATTGGGGATCAAAACTGGCCGAATAAAAACCCCTGATGGTATAACCTTTCGGGAGTTTTATTTGGTCCAAAGCAACAACAGGGCCTGCATGTTTTTTGAAAACACTGCTCAATAATGGATTGGTGTGGGTGGTGACGGTGGCCAAAATTTTTCCGGTCTCAAATTGCAGGGTAGCCGTGGTATAGTTATCGGCCAATAATTCTTCTAATTTGGGCAAGGGAAGGGGCATGCTGCTCAACAATTGGGTGTACTGGCTGCTGTTGGAATACAAGTAACCTTCGGCGGGTTCTTTGAACATGGCTGCAAACCCTTTTTGGCTGGCCATGGAGGCAGATTGTTTTTGGGTGAACAAAGTCCCAGTATAGGCCAATAATTGTTTCCTTAAATCTTTTTTTACGGGAATGATGAACCGGCCTTGCACCGTATCATAGTATGGTTTTACGCTGTAATCCCATGCTGTAGTGAGCAAGTATTGATCGGTCCAAGCCAAGATGCTGTATTTGTCCGTATAGACATACTTGAAACCCTTTTCAGCTTGGATTTTTTTGCCCAACAAACTATCCGATTGCAGCAGGCGTTCAAACTGTACTGCGTCTTTTAAGCTGCCGACCACGTTGTATTGGGTCAATGGAATGCTGTCTTGGGTTTGTTGGCTCACGGCCCAATGCCATTTGGCTGCCCAATTGATACCACTTTCTGTCCTGATTTTTTGCAAGAATGCTTTTTCTCCAGGTTTGGCGCTGTCGCGTTGGAACATTTTGTTGAGCAGGCTGTCCAAGGGCATGCCAGCTTTGCTGAGCTTCTGGGTAGCAAACCCGGGATCAATGCTCAACACCAGTTGGGCATTGCCCGGCAGCAATTGGGTTTCTGCTGGTGCACTGGGTGAACAGGCCGTAAAAAAGGTATAGCCCAACAACAAGGCAGCACAGGTAAGTAGACGGGTATGCATGAAAAAGATTTGTGGCAAATTACAGCATCTGCCACCATCCTGCCTGTCTTTGGGACAATCTAACGGAGGGCCTGATAAATGGCTTCCTGGATGTTTGATCGCACAGCCAGTTGGCTGATTTTGTTGTTGTTGCGGGTGGGATGGACCCTGTTGGTCAACAATATGACCAAGAGCTGGTGATCTGGATCGGCCCAAACAGAAGTGCCCGTATAACCCGTGTGTCCAAAACTGCTCAAGGGCGTTGAACGAGAGGGATAGGGATCTTTTCGGGTGGCATTGTCTTTTTCAGGTTTGTCAAAACCCAATCCCCGGCGACTGACTTCCGATCCATAACGGGTAAAAGTTTCAATGGTAGCGGGCGAAAAAATTTGTTGCCCATCAAGGGTTCCACCCGACAACAACATCACATAGAGTTTGGCCAAATCCGCTGCTGCGCTAAACAGTCCTGCATGTCCTGCCACACCCCCAAAAAGGGATGCCCCCTCGTCGTGTACATCACCTTGCAAAACTTGTTGGCGAAAATGTGTTTCTCTTTCTGTTGGAACAATGCGGTCCAAGGGAATGATTTTTCTGGGCAAAAATCCGGTGCTCTTCATGTGCAAAGGGGCATAAAACTGTTGGGCAACATATTCATTCAAGGCTTGCCCAGAAACGGTTTCAACTATCTTGCCCAAGAAAATAAAGTCGTTGTCGCTGTATACATATTTTCCCGCTGGGGAAAGTTTGCTGTCAACGATGCGCCGGAGTAAACTGTCGGCATAATCGTTGCGCAGGTAAATGTTTTCGGCTACGCGGATGTCAAATCCATTGCCTTGGTTTTTTTGAAAATATTGGGGCAGGGGTTGACCCGATGTGGTGTCAATCAAGCTCCTGTAAAAAGGAATAAAGGGATTTAGACCTGCTTGGTGCAACAAAATATCTTTCAGTCCCAAAGGGGCTTTATCGGTTCCTTTGACCCAGGGCAAATAGTCTCCCAAGGTTTTGTTCAAATCAATTTTCCCTTCTTGGTACAATTTCATCACTGCCACAGTCGTGGCTGAAATTTTAGTGACAGAGGCCAAGTCAAAAACCTGGTCTGTTTGCATTCTCTGCTGGCGCGTGGTATCGGTATGGCCGTATGCTTTTTCCCATACGATTTTTCCATTCTTGGCCACCAACAAGACTGCACCGGGAAAAGCGCCTTGTTGGATGGCATCTTGTAAAATGCTTTCGGTTTTGAGCATTTTTTGGGCATCCAATCCCTGCTCTTCTGGTTCGCCAGACAACAAGTTCTGGTGTTGGAGCAAACCGGCACCTTCTTTAAAGGTGGTACCAATGCTGACAGGCAAAACGCCTTGTGCAGGAATTTTTCCTGCCAACCAATCTACAAACGCTTGGTGGGTGGTGGCATCGTCTTCATAGGCTGCGACCAAATTGGGACAGCCATTGGCCAATCCCAATGCATAGGGATTGCCAAAAAATACTTGGAGCATGTTGGGGTCATTGGCGCTGCGCAAAAAATCAACCAAGGTTGGGCTGAGGCCAAACTGGTTGGCGGGCCGACGGCTGTAATTGTGCACGCCCAATACAATGGCATCATATTTTTTTTCACGCAAAGCGGCCAATAAATTGGCGGCGGCTTTGGCATCGGCTTGGTCGGCCGAAACATACTGTGGTCCCGCATCCATGACTTGTTGCCCAACCATCGGTCTGGCTGCAAACTGGTAGATATCGGCTCCCCATTCGGTTTTGAATTTTTCTTGCAAGACCAGGTTGTTGGCTGCACCCAAGGAGACGTAAGCAATCTTTTTTCCTGTTATTCCTTTTTCAAAAACGGGATGGCTCAAGCGCAAAACTGTCAAGCTGTTTTCGCTGATTTGTTTTTTGATCGCCAGGGTTTCTTTGTTCAAGTCTTCCACCAAATGGGCGGTATCAATGGGCGTAAATTGAGATAAGCCCAGGTTGTATTTGGCCAGCAAAACTTTTTTTACCCGTTGGTTGATCTCGTCCCAACTGAGTTGATTGGCTTTGATGGCAGCCCTGATTTTGGCAATGCTGCCGGGGACATCACCGGGTAAACAAAGCAAATCATTGCCGGCGATCAAGGCCTGAACAGAAGCTTCTCCGGCAGGGAAAAATTTGGTCACCCCCTTCATTTCCAAAGCGTCAGTAAAAGTGAGTCCTTTAAAACCCAATTCGTTTTTCAGCAGGCCAGTCACATTGGGATAAGACAAAGTAGTGGCCAGGTTGGCAGTGGTGTCAATGGCAGGAATGTACAAATGGGCTACCATCATGCTGCCTACGCCGTCGACAATCAGTGATTTAAAGGGATAGAGTTCCAGGGAATCCAATCCGGCGCGAGATTTATTGATGAGGGGCAGGTCGTAATGGCTGTCTACGGCTACGTCACCATGGCCGGGGAAATGCTTGCCGCTGGCCATCACACCTTTGGCCCGCATGCCTTCTACATAGGCTTTTCCCCAAAGCGCAACCTTGTATTTGTTTTCCCCAAAGCTGCGGTCGTTGATCACAGGATTCAAGGGGTTGTTGTTGACGTCAATGACGGGTGCATAGTTTACTTGAATGCCCATGCGCTGCAACTGCGTGCCAACGGCTTGTCCAAAAGCTTTTACCGCACTGGGATAGCGCATAGCACCCATCATCATTTGCCGGGGAAAGGGAATCACGGAATCCAAGCGCATGCCCAAGCCCCACTCCGCATCAATGGTGATGAGCAAAGGCGTCTTGCTCAGGGCTTGGTAGGCATTGGTCAACAAAGCTTGGCGCACCGGGCCACCTTGAAAAAAACACAACCCACCTACTTTGTATTCGCTGATGAGGTTTTTGACTTCTGCTACATGGGCTTCTCCCAAATTGCTGTGGGCCCGCACAATCATGAGTTGTGCAATGCGTTGGTTTTTGCTCATGCGCCTAAACTGCTTTTTCACCCATTTTTGGGCAGCAGGAGAGGCGTCATAAAAATCAGTTCTGGGCTGGTTTTTTTGTGACGTTAAGGAGAGCGAAAAAAATAACCCCAGCAAGAAGAAAACCCATCTGCTTGTCATGTGCTTGATTTGGGCACAAGTTAAGTCATTTGGGCATGAGCCAGTTAGGCTTCAGCAGTGGTTTCTGCTGGGTTTTCTGTTGGGTCTTC
>RDYY01000402.1 GCA_004293505.1 Sphingobacteriia bacterium
GGTGAATCCTTTAGTGACGCCAACAATACCCAAGTGCCTACTACCAATGGCAACAATGGTTTGGTACCTTCTTATGTGATCAACGATTTGTCTGCACAATATTTGTTGGCCCCCTTGACCACATTGCGGGCAGGTGTCAATAATTTATTCCAAGCCACTTATTTTACCCGTCGCGCAGGTGGGTATCCCGGTCCAGGACTCTTGCCCGGTGATGGCAGAACATTTTTCTTGAGCTTGGCTTTTAAACTCTAAGCAAATTTCCGTTTACCTTCAAGGGTGCCCAAAGGGGCGCCCTTTTTTATGAACCAGATTTTAATGTTATTGGCTTTTTTTATTTTGCCCCTGGTGGCCAGCGGAAAATCTTTGGGCCGATTGGGCGCAGCCAACGATACCCTGACGCCCACCAGACCAGGCTATTTGTTGATGGGCGGCAGCACCGATGTTGATGCAGCCGTTGCAGATTGGTTGGCACACGCAGGTGGGGGTGACATTGTGGTTTTGCGGGCCAGTGGCAGTACGGGTTACAACCCGTATTTCTTGTCCTTGGGAAAAGCCCACTCGGTAGAAACCCTTTTGATCGACAGCAAAGCCGCAGCCTTGGATCCCGCCATGGCAGCTACAATTGAAAAAGCAGAAGCCATTTTTATTGCAGGTGGCGACCAATGGAACTATGTCCAATTTTGGACCGGAACCCCGGTACAATCAGCCCTGCAAACGGCTATTGACAAAGGCATTCCTTTGGGCGGTACCAGTGCCGGATTGGCTGTAATGGGCGAGTTTGTCTTTGACGCTCGTTTCAACAGCGTCACTTCCGCTGAAGCCTTGGCCCATCCCCAAGCAGAAAACATATCCATCACCCAGGCCTTTTTGCGCATACCTGTATTGCAAAATATTTTGACCGATTCCCACTATAGCCAAAGGTCCCGCATGGGTCGACACTTGGTTTTTTTGTCCCGGACCAAAGGATTATATGGCAAAAAAGCGAGGGGCTTGGGCATAGACGAGAAAACAGCTGTGGTTTTGGACCAGGAGGGAAAGGGTAAAGTATATGGATCGGCACAGGTCTATTTTCTGCGTGCACCCAAACAAAAAGAAACCCTACAAACCCTTTATTTGGCTGTATCGGGATCGCCAACAGGAACGCCAATCATTTTGTCAAAAGCTTTTCGAGGAGCAAAGACAGCATATGATGCTGCCCCCATTCAAAACCAAAGTCTG
>RDYY01000403.1 GCA_004293505.1 Sphingobacteriia bacterium
CCTGATGTGCTCATCAACAATGCGGGTCGCTTTGAACCCGGTAGTATCCACAACGAAGCCGAAGGGGTTTTGGACAGCATGTTGCAAACCAATCTTTATTCGGCTTACCATTTAACGCGTGCCCTTTTGCCTGCCATGATAGACAAAAAGCAAGGACATGTGTTCAACATCTGTTCCATTGCTTCTTTGCAAGCTTATGCCAATGGGGGCAGTTATTCCATCAGCAAATTTGCCCTATTGGGCTTTTCCCGCAACCTGCGCGAAGAGATGAAACCCCATGGCATCAAGGTCACGGCCGTTTTACCCGGTGCCACCCTCAGCGACAGTTGGGCGGGTTCGGGTGTAGACCCCCAACGCATCATGGAAGCAAGTGACGTAGCCAAATTGGTGGTGGCGGCCGCAAGCCTCAGCCCTCAAGCCGTGGTAGAAGACATTGTCTTGCGGCCGCAACTCGGCGATTTGTAAAATCAGCTTTTGTGTTCATGCGCTTGGAACCTGAAAGAAGGATCCATCCTTGTTTTGCCCAGCACTTTCGTTTCTTAACCTTTTCGTTACAAGGGCTTAACGCCTGCTTCACATCCTAAAAGGAGTTTTGTTAAACCCCTTGTATGGAAAGACGTTCTTTGGATGTGGTGGTCTTGAGTGATCTGCACTTGGGAACCTATGGTTGCCATGCCGAAGAGCTGGTCCACTACCTCAAATCCATCCGACCCCAGATTTTGGTTCTCAATGGCGACATCATTGACATCTGGCAGTTCAGCAAACGCTATTTTCCCGTAGCCCACATGCAGGTCATCAAAGAAATTTTTAACCTGCTCAGTTTGGGCACCCGCATCATCTACATCACAGGCAACCACGACGAAGCCCTGCGTCGCTACAGCGACATGCAGATGGGCAATTTTCAATTGACCGACAAAGTGGTCATGGAAATCAATGGCAAGATGACTTGGATTTTTCATGGTGATGTGTTTGATGCCACCACCAAGGGCAGTGCCAAATTGCTGGCCAAGTTGGGCGGACACGGTTATGACTTGTTGATCCTGTTCAACAGTTGCATCAACTGGATCTTGAAAATCCTTGGTCGCGAAAAAATGAGTTTCAGTAAGCGCATCAAAAATTCTGTCAAACAAGCTGTTTCCTGGATAGGCGATTTTGAACAAACTGCTGCTGAATTGGCCATTGAAAAAAATTATGATTATGTGATTTGTGGTCACATC
>RDYY01000404.1 GCA_004293505.1 Sphingobacteriia bacterium
TTTTTGGGTCCAACACCCTGAAATGAGTCGGTACGCCGAAGAAATGCGGGGTTTTTATTTGAACCGCAACGACCAGTTTGCTTGGTTTGATACTTCGGGCTTGACCGAAGCGGCACATGGATTTTACCACCTCCAAAGCAATTATTTGGCCAGCCATGCCGACAGCAGTTTGTTTTCTCCTGCTTTTGAAAAGGCCTACCAAAAACACTTACAAGAACCTGCTTGGGCTGTGGCCGAAAAAGACTTGTTGGAAACCGAGCTATTGTTCACCGCACAATTTTACGCCTATGCTGCCCGTGTTTTTCAAGGTGCTGATTTGGACTTGAATGATTTGGGTTGGTTCATTCCCCGTAAAAAGATCAACTTGACGGCCTTGTTGGACAGTCTGCTGAAAAATGGCACAGGGGACCAAGTCCAAAAGACAGTTTTGTCCAAAGCTTATTTGCAACTGGAAAAGGCCTTACAAGACTTGACAAAAAGAGCAAATACCTATCCCAAGCTTCCCCTGGTTTTGCCCACCCAAGCTTTGTCGCTTGGCCAAACAGACAGCAGTTTGATGGCTGTAAAACAATACTTGGCTTTTTGGGACAAAGCCTATCGGACAGACTCCTTGCCTTTGTTTGATTCCGCTTTGCGCACAACCGTTAAACGTTTTCAAACAAGACATGGGTTGCCAGCTACGGGCAGCATTGGTGCACAAACGGCCAAAGCCCTGCAAGTACCCTTGTCGGAACGCATTCAGCAAATCTTGGTCAACTTAGAGCGAATGCGTTGGACACCAGAACAAACGGCCAGCGAATTCATGGTGGTCAACATTCCAGAATACAAACTGCACGTGTATGACAGCAGTAAATTACAATTTGATATGAATGTGATTGTGGGGTCAGAAGCCAACAACACGGTAATTTTCAGTGGAACGCTCAAATACATTGTCTTTGCACCCTATTGGAATGTGCCCAGCAGCATTGTCAAAAAGGAAATCCTGCCAGCCTTGAAAAAGGACCCCAACTATTTGTCCAAACACAACATGGAGACAACTGGAAACAATGGCGGATTGCCCGTGGTACGCCAATTGCCTGGGCCCAGCAATTCTTTGGGCAAGGTCAAGTTTTTGTTTCCCAATGATTACAGCATTTATTTTCACGACACCCCCAACCGCAATTTGTTTGCCCGGTCCAGCCGCAGCCTCAGCCATGGCTGTATAAGGCTGGGT
>RDYY01000159.1 GCA_004293505.1 Sphingobacteriia bacterium
AGCAATCGCTTGGTGGCAGAAATCAAATCGGCCAGCCAAGCCCCTGTGTCTTATGGTAAATTGGACATTACTTTTTACCGCGATGACGTGCGCAAGTCATTGCACGTGGCCAACGCTACGGATATCCCCTTTAGCATAGAAGGCAAGACCGTTGTTTTGGTCGATGATGTGCTCTACACCGGCAGGACCATTCGGGCGGCTTTGGATGCTTTGTTGGACTTTGGCAGACCCGCGCGGGTTTCACTCTGTGTTTTGATCGATCGCCGCTTTAGCCGGGAATTGCCCATTCAGCCCGATTATTTTGGCAAAGCCATTGACACCATCCTGACCGACAAGGTAAAAGTCCTGTGGCAGGAAAACGATAAAAAAGACGAAGTGGTGTTGGTCTAACAGTTAACTTTGCCCTTTAGATGAAACTCTCTACCAAACACTTACTTGGTATAAAGGACCTCCTGCCGGAAGACATTTCACTCATTCTATCCACTGCTGCACAATTCAAAGAAGTTTTACAAAGGCCCGTCAAGAAAGTTCCCTCTTTGCGTGACGTGACCATTGTGAACCTTTTCTACGAAAATTCTACGCGCACCCGCATGTCTTTTGAATTGGCCGAGAAACGCCTCTCTGCCGATGTCATGAACTTTACCGCCAGCAGTTCCAGTGCCGCCAAGGGCGAAACCCTTTTGGACACGGTCAACAATATTTTGAGCATGAAGGTAGACATGGTGGTCATGCGCCACAGCGCATCCGGCGCCCCCCATTTTTTGGCCCAGCACATTCCAGCAGCCATTGTGAATGCCGGTGATGGCATCAATGAACATCCTACCCAAGCTTTGTTGGACGCTTTTTCCATGCAAGAAAAATTTGGGTCTTTGAAAGGCCTTAAAGTTGCCTTGATAGGGGACATCCTGCACAGCCGTGTGGCCCTGAGCAACATGTACCTCTTGAAAAAAATGGGGGCAGAAATAACCGTAGCAGGTCCCCCCACTTTGATTCCGGTTCACTTGCAAGCCGCGTTGGGTGTGAACATTACTTATAACCTGGCTGAAGCCCTGCAATGGTGCGATGTGGCCAATGTGTTGCGCATTCAATTGGAACGCCAAAACCAGCCCCTGTTCTCCTCCTTGCGAGAATACAATTTGGCCTATGGCATTACCCGAAAAGTATTGGACGGTTTAAAAAAAGAAATCGTCATCATGCATCCCGGACCCATCAACCGCGGCGTAGAATTGGACAGCGATGTAGCAGACGGACCCCATTCCATCATTTTGCAACAAGTAGAAAACGGTGTGGCCGTGCGCATGGCTGCACTTTATCTTTTGGCTGGCAGAGAAAACTAAAACCCATCCCATGCAACGCATCTGTTTGTTTCCCGGCACTTTTGACCCGGTTACCCTGGGTCATACCGACATCATCAACAGGGCTTTGCCACTTTTTGACAGAATCATTGTGGGCATTGGGATCAACTCGGCCAAAAACCCCATGTTCACACCGGAACAAAGAATGGAATGGTTGGCTACCATTTACCAAGACGAACCCAAGGTGGAGAGCTTGGTTTATGATGGCCTCACCATTCACCTTTGCCAAAAACTGGGGGCCCAATTTATTTTGCGGGGCATTCGTTACGTGAGTGATTTTGAATACGAAAAAACCATTGCCGATGCCAACCGGACTTTGGACCGCAACATCGAAACCATTTTCTTAACCGGTGAGCCCAAATACACTTCTGTGGCTTCTACCATTGTGCGCGACATTTTGCGCAATGGCGGCAACGCAGATCCCTTTTTGCCCACAGCCGTTATTCAATCTTTGCAGAAATAAACGACATGTCCAACAGCATTTGGTTCCACAAAAACATCGACCTCCAACATTTTGAAGGCATGGGGCAAAATACCCTGGGAACCCACTTGGGCATGCGTTTTAGCGAAATTGGCCCCGACTATTTAAAAGCCACCATGCCCGTGGACGACAGAACCAAGCAGCCCTATGGCTTGCTGCATGGGGGAGCTTCCGTGGCTTTGGCCGAGACCCTGGGTTCTGTTGCGGCTTACTTGACGGTAGACCCGGATAAATTTATTTGTGTGGGCCAAGAGATCAATGCCAACCACTTGCGCTCGGTGCGCTCAGGCTTGGTCACCGGTACCACCAGGCCCTTGCACCGCGGCAGCAGTTCACAAGTGTGGGAAATTAAAATCCACGACGAGCGCGACCATCTGGTTTGCATCAGCCGCATCACGGTTGCAGTCTTGCCCAAAAAATCCTGATCAGGCTCAGGGTTGCTGATCTGCCCAAAAAACCTGGAGCAATGCTGCAATAGTGGGATAGGCCAGGGGGAGGAGGGCCAAGCTTTTTTCTCGCCCTACCCAAGCAATATCTGTGATGTCTTCTTCGGTTTGCGGCACCAAGTCTGGCCTACCTTCTGTGCGCATCTTGTACCAATGCGATTCTTTGGTGACTTCTTCTTGTAAGTAAGGATCAAAATAATTGTGTAGGGTAATTTGGAAAAAGCCCACCAGCTCCAATGGGGTTACACCTGTCTCTTCCTGCACTTCGCGCAGGGCACAGGCTTCCATGGTTTCTCCTGGATCCAGTTTGCCCTTGGGCAGGTCCCAATGCCCCCGGCGAAAGATCATCAACAATTCGCCCGCTTGGTTTTCCACCAGTCCTCCACCCGCCAGGATTCTTTTCTTTTCCATGTTACAATGATCGGCAATTTGCCTTTACTTTCGCAGCATGACCAACGAAAGTGCCGTAGCCGAAAAACTCTTGCAAGTAGCCGCCGTAAAACTGCGTCCCCAAGAACCCTTTACCTGGGCCAGTGGTTGGAAGAGTCCCATTTATTGCGACAACCGCAAGATCCTTTCCTTTCCCTATGTACGCGATTTTGTCAAAAGTGAATTGTGCAATGTCATCTTTGAACAATTCCCCGACGCCGCAGCACTGGCGGGCGTGGCCACAGCTGGTATTCCTTGGGGTGCCATGGCTGCCGATCAGTTGAAACTGCCCTTTGTGTACGTGCGGCCCAAGCCCAAAGAACACGGCATGGGCAACCAAATTGAAGGCAGTATAGAAGTGGGCACACCCATTTTGGTAGTCGAGGACTTGGTGTCAACAGGAAAGAGCAGTTTGCAAGTAGTGGAGGTATTGCGCCAAGCTGGCCACAACGTGGTGGGCATGGTGGCCCTGTTCACCTATGGATTTGAAGCCGCCACCCAGGCATTTGCATCGGCCAACCTGCCTTTGAAAACCTTGACCAATTACCCTAGCTTGATTGAATTGGCCATTGCCAAAAACCTGGTGAGCGCTGCAGACCGGGAGGTTTTGTTGGCTTGGAGCCAAGACCCAGCCCATTGGCAACCAGGGGCGAGTCTTTAGGATTTTTTAAACAGAAGCAATTGTATTTTTAAGGATGCAAAAGCCCATGATACCATTCAGCCCAGTCCGCCAACGCCTCTTAACCTTTGTTGTGGGGATTTTTATGGCTGCATTGACCCCTTCGGCCCAGGCCCAAGTGATGAACAGCAAATACGAATGGCTGACCATCAAGAGTGCTAACCTGCGCTGTTGGGAATGTAAAGAAAAGTTGGAAGGTTACTTGACCAAGGCCAACCACGCCACCCTGTCCAATGGCATTGTGCAATGGAAAGTCAACCTCTTACAAGCCGAGATCAAGTTGCAGTTCAGGCCAGAAAGGACCAATCCTGATGAGATCAGAACCGTGATCAACAATGCTGGGTTTGACGCCGATGCTGAGAAAGCCGAAGAGACTACTTATGCCAAACTTCCCGCCGTTTGCAAGCGGCCAGAAGAAGGTGGTGGGCCCAAAAACAACAAGCCCTGTCACCAACCCCCGCCCCAGCCTTAGAATAATTTCATGGCTTGTTTGCCCTCATAGGTAAAGGGCAAGGTCTTGTAAAACCCATTTTTACCCGCTTTGGCCGTTCCGATGGCTTTGATGGTGACCTCTCTTTGTAGTGCCAGGTTGGCAGCATTTTTCAAGAGGTTGCGCATGTCCAATTCCATGCTCACTGGCAAACCAAACTCGGCCAGCTTGGGTATTTTCATGAGGGTGTCCAGGTGAATCTCACCCAACAACACTTCTTCCACATATACTTTGGCGTCTACTTTTTTCAGGTCCACCGAGAAATTATTAGGGTTATAATAGACCAAGTCCATTTGAAGTTGGGACTTGCTAAAGCCCAATTGGTTCATTTTGATGTTGCGGATATCGCGGTATTCAAAGTCCTTGGGTTTGGCACAAGCCGAGAACAGGAGGGCAAAAACGACACAAAAGGACAGAACAGGTAAGAGGAGGGAAGAACCAACTGATTTTTGCACAGCGCTTTATTTTAACCAAATAACGCGCTTTTTTTGTTAATTTTAATGCTAAAATGATTAGTGAAACAGGCTATTTGCTGGGTTCTTGGTTTGGCTCAAATATTTAGTCGTAAAATATTTTAATAAATAATTGTAAATCAATTATTTATACAATATAGTTATATTAAAATAGGACTAAAAATAAGTCCTCAAATCGAATCTATAGCAAATGCAACAACAACCTTAAACAGTTTTATATAAATTCATGCAAAACATTGAAATACAATATTTTGGAAGTGTTTATTGGTATAAAATTTTGTTTAAAAAAACAAATGTAAATTTAAATTCATTTGTTTTGCACCAAAAGAGCAGCAAATGGAATACCACCCTTCTCCCCAGTGCCAATGGGGTGGTTCGATTGTCTGTTCCCTTGGTGGGTGGAAGATCGGTTCGCCAATCCTTGGCCGATTTAAAAATTGCTTACCGGGACAATTGGGTGGCCCAACATACCCG
>RDYY01000405.1 GCA_004293505.1 Sphingobacteriia bacterium
GCGCCCATGGTAAAGGTACCGCCTTGCACAAAAACCAGTCCGGGAGCGGTTTTGATGTCTTTGGGGTTGGCCTTGGTGATGTTACCGTAGTTTTTATCGTTGTAGTTCCAGCCTGTCACATTGGACTTATCGGCTTTCTTTTTAAAGAGGCTACAGGATGCGGCAAGGGAAACCCCGACCAGCAAAACAGTGGTTTGACGAGCGATTTTGGATACTTGCATGTTCAACACAAATTAGGTAACGTTGGCCTTATTTTGTTGTGGTTTTAATGAGGCGAATGTAATCACTTAATCGTTAGCAAAAGCCTAATTTTAACCACTTGGAAACCGACATTTGACCTCCGTAAACGCTATAAACGTTTAATTACGGGGTTTATTTTAGGAGCGTTAACTGGACAAAGGGAAATTTGGCGCTAGCGTGGAAAAGAGGTGACGCTTAAGGCAATTCTACTTTAGATTTACATGTATTTCTAAACTAATACTTTTGATTTACATGCATTTCTAAAGTTAAATGTACCCTTGAATTGAAATTTGATCGTCCGATAAGTAGCTTTTTGCGTGTACAAAACATAAAAGTATGTTTCCAGCATGTAGAAAAGTCTTTAATGGGCTGGTTTTTGCTGGTCTTGGTCTGTTGCAGCATATTTTCTGGTTCCGTAGGTGCACAAGCTGTGGCCGATTCATCGGTGCTGGGATACGGACAATGGTTCAAAATGGGTGTGCTGCGCGAAGGCATTTATCGGCTGGACCTGGCTTTCTTGAACCGATTGGGATTCACTGGCAACAGCATTCCGGTTCAACAGATTCGCTTGGTGGGGGGACGAGGAGCGGCTTTGCCCGAGAGAAACCCTTCGCTCTCGGACCAATTATCGGCCCAGCTTCCCGAAACGGCCCTTTGGATAGAAGATGGTGGCGATGGCTTGCTGAACGGCAATGACCTGGTTTATTTTTACGCGCCGGGGCCCCATGGTTGGCAGCGTGATTCTGCTTCGGGCAAATACCAGTGGCGACTGAATCCATACAGTGATACGGCTTTCTATTTTTTGACCCTTAACCATACAGGAGCGCCCCCTAAAAGGGTGCAAGCTTTGCCCGGATCAACTACTGCCCTTGGGCTTCCTGTGCTGACCCAGTTCTCCGAAAGATGGGCTTGGGAAACCGACCGCATTAACCTTTTGTCATCGGGCCAAACCTGGCTGGGTGAAGCGTTTGG
>RDYY01000406.1 GCA_004293505.1 Sphingobacteriia bacterium
TTGCCCAAACTGGCCCTGACTTTGGCAGCAGAGGCTGCGCGGTGGTGGCCATCGGCTATATAAGTACAAGGAATTTCTTGGGCAAACAATTCAGTCACTTGGGCCACAACGGTTTCATCACTGATGTTCCAAATGGTGTGGCGAATACCATCTTCAGCAGTAAAATCATACACCGCTGAGCGGGTGGTTTTCCATTTCTCGATCAAAGCATCAATGGAATGGTTTTGCCGATAGGCCAAGAACACATTGCCCGTTTGGGCGCCAGATACCCTGATGTGGTTGATGCGGTCCAACTCTTTTTCGGGACGGGTGAATTCGTGTTTTTTGATGATGTCGTTTTCGTAATCATCTACACTGCTGACGGCCACCAAACCTGTTTGGTGTCGCCCATTCATGACCAATTGATAAATGTAGTAGCAAGCTTTGGACTCTTGAAACAGGATTTCCCTTTTCAAAAATGCATCCAGATTGTCTTTGGCTTGGGCATATACAGCTGGCGCATGGGGATCGGTAGATTCTGGCAAATCAATTTCACTGCGGGTGATGTGCAAAAAAGAATTGGGGTTGCCTTCTGCCATTTTTTTGGCTTCAGCACTGCTCATCACATCATAAGGAAGACTGGCCACCGAAGGTGCCAATTGGGGCTGGGGACGCAGGGCGGTAAAGGGTTGGATTTTGGCCATGGCGCAAATATCGGAGAATTGCCCCACATGGCCTTCAACCCTTTGTCAGTAAGGGTTAGCCGTTTTTTTGGGCAAAATGGCGCATCAAACCCGTGAAGGCTTGGGCCGATGAATATGGCAAGGCATTGTAGAGGCTTACTCGAATGCCACCCACTGTTCTGTATCCCTTCACGCCCACCATGTTTTCGTTTTTACAGAGATCCAAAAATGATTTTTCCAAGTTAGGATCTCGCAAAAAGAAAACAACATTCATTTGGCTGCGGTCTTCCCGCGCCACACGGGCTTCAAATAGGGGTAGTTGGTCCAGGGTCTGGTAGACCAAATCGGCCTTTGCTTGGTTGCGCCGACCCATCTCGGCCAATCCCCCTTCGGACAAAATCCATTCCAGGGTTAACATGCTAACATAGACCGCAAAAACCGGAGGGGTATTCATGAGAGACCCTGCCGCAATGTGTTGTTGGTAATCCAAGATGGTGGGGACTTTGCGGTTGATTTTTCCCAACAAGGATTTTTTGACCACCACCAGGTT
>RDYY01000160.1 GCA_004293505.1 Sphingobacteriia bacterium
CCACCGCTACTTGCTACAGCAAAAAGTAAATGAAGTCATGCAAACAGTTGATGTGTTGATTTGTCCAACCCGCGGAAGCGGAAACCAATCGGCCATCACTAATTTGACAGGTCAACCGGTAGTTTGTGTACCCATTGGCATGGACAAACGCAATAATTTACCCGCCAGCATTAGTTTCTTGGGCAATGTTTATGGCGAAGCAGCCATTTTGCTGGCAGCCAAAGCCTACCAAGAAAAAACAAATTTTCATTTGCAACACCCACCCGCTTTTCATTAAACTTAACAACCTAGAACATGTCTACCAAAAAACTGTATTTGTGGAACGCCTGCTTTGTATTGTCCAGTATGGTTGCTCTTCCCGTTGTGGCGCAGCAACAAACAACGCTCTTGGGTTTTTCCCCTCAAAGCAGCAAAGCCCAGTTGGAACTGGAAAAAAAATTTGACGCCCAACTCAGTGCCGCTGCCATTGGCCAAAACATCAAAGCCCTCTCTGCCTTTCCCCACCACATGGGTTCACCGGGTGGAAAAGCGGTGGCACAAAATATCTTGAGACAATTTCAAGCTGCGGGATTTGATGCTAAAATTGAAACCTATCAGGTTTTGTTTCCTACACCCACCACACGGGTATTGGAAATGACCAGCCCCAAAGTATACAAAGCTTTGTTGAAAGAGCCCGCTTTGACCCAAGATGCCACCAGTGGCCAAGCTGGTCAATTGCCCACTTACAATGCCTGGAGTGCAGATGGGGATGTAACAGCACCATTGGTATTTGTGAATTATGGCTTACCAGAGGACTATTTGGTGCTGGAACAGATGGGCGTTACTGTTAAAGGAAAAATTGTCATTGCCAAATATGGTCGCAGTTGGCGCGGTATCAAACCCAAAGTAGCACAGGAACATGGGGCTTTGGGTTGTTTGATTTATTCAGATCCACAGGACGACGGTTATACGGCGGGAGAAGTATATCCCAAAGGAGCATTTAAAAATGAATACGGGGTGCAAAGGGGTTCCATCATGGACATGGTGATTTATCCAGGCGATCCCGTGACCCCCAATGTTGGGGCCACCCCATCGGCCCAAAGACTGAACCGATTAGAAGCACCCAACTTGCTGAAAATTCCTGTATTGCCCATCAGTTACAAGGATGCACAGCCTTTGTTGGCAGCCCTGGAAGGCAAGCCAGCACCCAAGCAATGGGCGGGATCCTTGCCCATCACCTACCACGTAGGGGGAACAGAAAAAACCAAAGTGCATTTGAAAACGGCCTTTGATTGGAAAATTACCACCATTGAAAATGTGATTGCTACCATCAAAGGGGCTGAGTTTCCAGACCAATGGGTAGTCAGGGGGAATCACCACGATGCTTGGGTAAATGGTGCCAACGACCCCATCAGTGGCATGGCTGCTGAACTGGAAGAGGCCAAAGCCATTGGGGCCTTGCTCAAAACCGGTTGGCGTCCCAAGCGCACTTTGGTGTATTGTGCTTGGGATGCAGAAGAACCAGGGCTGATGGGCTCAACCGAATGGGTAGAAGACCATGCACAAGAATTGCAAGAAAAATGTGTGGCCTACATCAATTCGGATAGCAACGGAAAAGGGTTTCTGGATGTAGAAGGATCCCATGCCTTGCAAGGACTGGTAACAGAAATCAGTCAATCGGTCATGGACCCGCAAAAAAGCATTTCTGTTTTTTCCCGCGCAAGGGCCCGAAGAGCCTGGGAAGCCAAATCGCCTGCAGAAAAAACAAAAGCCTTGTCTGATTCATTGTTTGCTGTGGGCGCCATGGGATCAGGCTCGGATTATTCTTCTTTTATTCAACACTTGGGCATTCCTGCTTTGAACATTGCATTTGATGGCGAGAACGATGGGGGCGAATACCATTCCATTTATGATTCTTATGATCATTACAAGCAATTCAAAGACCCGGGATTTGTGTATGGCGTGGCTTTGGCCCAAACTGCGGGAAGAACAGCGTTGCGCTTAGCAGAAGCAGAAGCATTGCCCTTTCAATTCAGTTATCTGCACCAGACTGTATTGGGCTATGTGAAAGAACTAAAGAGTTGGTTGGAAACCGAAAAAGAAAAAATGGATGTGCAAACATTGTTTGCCCAACAAAAAATAGTTGAAGCGGCGGCAGACCCGGCTTATCACCAACCCAGGCCGCCTGCTGAGCCCATGCCAACCATTGATTTTTCCTTGTTGGACAAAGCGCTGGATCAATTGGCAAAGGCATGTAAAAGTTTTGAACAAGGAATGTCTCAGTCCTTGACGCCGGCACAAAAAAATAATCGCAACACCCAATTGTACCGCGCAGAACAGTCTTTGTTGTCTTCAACAGGATTGCCCAGAAGATCTTGGTACAAACATGTCTTGTATGCCCCAGGTTTTTATACGGGTTATGGGGTCAAGACTTTGCCGGGCATCAGGGAAGCTTTGGAGCAACACAATTGGAAAGAAGCGCAAGAACAGGTGGTGGTAGTGGCTGCCCAGGTGGAGACACTAGCGAACCGACTCAACAAGTAAAATAAAAACTTTTGAAAAGCACCCAAGGCAATGGGTCATTGGCTGCTTTTTTTTATATTTGATTATTCCCCATTGTCATGAACCAAAATCCATTGTTGATCCGTCTTGGGTCACTGCTTTTTATTGTCTTTACCAGCCTAACGCTTTTTGCACAAAGGAGTAAAACACCTGTTGAAGAGGAAACCCAAATCAAGGCATTAAAATTTAAACAAGTAGTGCTGGTTCCCCACAATTTGCAGGTTGGCGGAACCACCTTGGGTGGCCTTTCTGGTATTGACTACAACCCAGACAAGGACGAATACTACTTCATTTGCGATGACCGTTCCAACATCAATCCCGTGAGGTTCTATACGGCCAAAATCAAATGGGCAGGGGACTCCATTTCAGCTGTAAATTTCACCGACGCAACCATCCTAAAAAGACCCAACGGCGATACCTTTCCAGGTTACTATAAAAATGCGCGCATGGCGGTAGATCCCGAGTCTATGCGCTACAATCGCCAGACCCGTCAATTTGTTTGGGCCAGTGAAGGGGACAACGCAAAAGACCGCAGTGGCAATGTGGTGAACCAAGTAGACCCCGCCATTTATATGGCAGACAGTACGGGCATGACAAAAGACAGTTTGGAAATGCCTCAATTGGTCAGGATGGCCATGCGCAGTGACGTACCAAGAGAAAACGGCGTTTTTGAAGCAACAGCTTTCAGCAAAGACTTTAAAAAACTTTTTGTGTCAGTGGAAGAGCCGTTGGTACAAGACGGACCACAAGTAGATACTTACCCGCAAGACACCTACTTGCGTTTTTTTCGTTTTGACATGACAACCAAACAAAACGATGCACAATGGGCGTATATGCCCGATCCTATCCCTTATATCGCCAGCCCTCCCAATGGCTACAAAGTGAATGGGGTGTCTGAAATTGCCTATTTGGGCAACAATAACTTTCTGGTCGTTGAACGTTCCTTTGTAACGGGCAGGGGATTTGGGGCCAAGATATTTTTGGCCAACAGCCGATATGCGTCTTCAGTGTTTGGCATCAATTCCTTGGTGACTGAACCCCCCTTTAGTACCATGACCAAAAAATTATTGTTTGACACCAAAGATTTGGCACCCCAATACATTGATAACATTGAAGGCATAACCGTTGGCCCAAAACTGAGCAATGGTCATTACAGCTTGTTACTGGTAACAGACAATAATTTTACTTCAGAAGAGAGAACGCAAATATTTTTGCTGGAAATCATTCCCAACTAATTCTGGCAGGACATGATTTTATCCAAGCAGGTCTCTCATCATTTTTCTGGGCTTCTTCTGTTCGCTTTCGTTTTTTCTATGGGCTGTCGTCCTACCCAAAACAGCCGCCCAGCAATGGCAGCAATTGTGGACAGCCTTCGTTTTTTACACATCAAAGAAATTCCCTTTGGACTTCCCTATGCCGCTACTACAGTAGGAGGTTTGTCCAGCATAGATTACATAGCCGACAAAGATGAATATGTGTTGATATGCGATGACCGCTCCAACATCAACCCCTCTCGTTTTTACAAGGCAAAGATTCAAATCAAAGCCGACCGCATCGAAAGTGTTTGGTTCACCGGCATGCAGTATTTGCGACAACCCTCTGCGGAAGTGTTTCCCAGCAGCCAAAAAGACCCAGCCCAAGCAGCAGATCCAGAATCCCTGCGATTTCATGCACGGTCCAAAAAATTTCTTTGGACCAGCGAAGGAGAGAACAGCCAAAGAAGCGGCCAAAACATTTTGCTGAATCCCTGGATTTGGTTCATGGACAGTGTAGGCCTAGCAAAAGATTCTTTTCCCTTGCCCCCCAACCTCTACATGCGCTCAGATGACCTTGGACCGCGCACCAATGGGGTTTTAGAGGGATCCGGTTTTTCTCCCGATGGGAAAAAACTCTATGTTTCACTTGAAGAACCCTTGAAACAAGACGGCCCTCGACCCGATAATTTTCCACAAACCACCTGGTTGCGCTTTTACGCATTTGACCTAAAGTCTAAGCGGAACACAGCCCAATGGGCCTATTCACCAGAGAAGATTGACTACCCAGCCAACCCCATTGATGCATTTAAAGTAAATGGCATTTCTGAAATCCTGCCCATTGGCAACCAACAGTTTTTGGTGGTTGAGCGGGCCTTTTCTACTGGACGCGCTTCCAGCTCGGTAAAAATATTTTTGGCCGATGCCAGGGGCGCCACCAATGTCAAGGACCAACTTTCCTTGGCAAAAACCCCACCTGAAAAACCCATGCGCAAAAAATTATTGTA
>RDYY01000407.1 GCA_004293505.1 Sphingobacteriia bacterium
CACCCAGAAAAGAGCTTTACAACCCACCATATCGGTAGTATTAAAACAACGAGAAATTAACGATTCCAGTTTACTAAAAGATAGTAGCAGTTTACACCGCTTTATTGTAGGTAAACAACACTATTACCCCGAAGCGGTTTTTGGCGAAGTGCCCGATAGTGTAATCACCCAAAAAACACTGTTTACCGAGAAGATAAACAATAAAATGGTGCACTACAATGAACACCTTTTTAAGCTCAAAACCTTTAGCGGACGCCGCTTTTTACGCCAAGGCGATTTTTACAACGAGCAGGAATACATTCGCACCCTTAATAATTACAACCAAATTGGTGCATGGCAGCAAGTAGATGGCCGAACCACCACCCGGAACGATACGGTAGATATACATTTGGTAATGACGCCGGCCCTACGCCAAGGCTTTAATTTTGAAGTAGAAGCTAGTAGAAATACGGGCGACTTTCTAGGGTCAAACCTCATAGGTATATCACTAAACATGGGGTACAAAAACCGAAATTTTGGAAGGCGTGCTATTCAAATGAATACTTTGCTACGCAATGGTGTGGAGTTTGCTTTTAGAGGAAATAACAATGTAACGGAGAACTTTGTACAAACTATTCAAACCAGCCTTACCCACACGTTTGTTTTTCCCAAGTTTGTGGCGCCGTTTAATATCAAAAGTTTTCCGGGGATTGATAATATTAGAACCATAGCTGGTTTGGGCTATGCTCACACCGATAGGCGACACTTTTATGTGCTAAGTGTCGCTACTGCTAACTGGGGTTAGGAATGTCGAGTAAAGAATAAAATGTGGAAGTACACACCGTTAAATATTGAAGTGTATAATTTAGACACGCTACAATTATTGAGGGACGCTTTTCTATCGAATCCATTTTTACGTACCGCTTTTAACACAGGTAGTGTGGTGAGCCAAAATTTGAGCCTTACCATTAACACCACGGGTAAACGCAACCCCAACATCAATCATTTTAAAAGAATTTTTATTGAGGAAGCTGGTACGCTAGCGGGTGTAGTGCCTGCACTGCGTAGGCAAATTTATAGGTACCTAAAACTTGAAGCGGAGTACCGCCAACGCATAGTATTAACGCCCAAAACTAGTATAGCATTTAGGGCTATGGCGGGTATGGGTTACAATTATAATCGCCTAGCGGGTAAAGATAGTTCCCTACCCTTTTTTAAACAATT
>RDYY01000408.1 GCA_004293505.1 Sphingobacteriia bacterium
ATGCCAATGGCATCAGGGGTAATGACAGCCCCATATCCATTCATGGGGCCCACAAAACTGATCAACTGTTGGGGCAAAACCTGTTGGGGAACATAGTGGTGAAAATATTTGAGGCCTTGCTCTACTACCCCCGCAGCGCTGTCCAAGCTGGGCAACAAGGAATCGGCTTGGTGCTTCACCGGTTGATAAAGCTGAATAAACCGGGGCAAGTCGATGGCTTCTTCTGCTGGCACAGTGCCTAAAATATTATAGAGAAAGTCTTGGGCAAAGCGGGGATATTTTTTTTTCAACTGTTCCAAAGAGGCAGACAATTGCAAAGTGTCCAGGGCAAAAAAGTCTTGCTCAAATCGCTGCACCTTCAGTTTCAGTTTGTCCTGGGAAATATCGGGCCGATCGGCCGAACCCCCACAGGCTTCAAACAAAAAAACCGAGCCCAGCAAAGCCACAATGGCCCAAACCCACTGGGTAAAAGGAGAAGCCAATCGGCGGTGAAAAAATGGCAAGGGCATCTGCGAAATAAATCATTCCCGCCCATTCTTATTGTTAAAAAGCTGAAATTTGTACCATGAAAATTTGCCTGGCCCAACAGAATTACCACATTGGCCATTTTGCCTTCAATACCCAAAAGATTTTAACGGCCATTGAATGGGCAAAAAGCCAGGGCGCCGACCTGATTCTTTTCAGCGAAATGAGTGTCTGTGGCTATCCAGCGCGTGATTTTGTAGAGTTTGCCGATTTCATTGACCAATGTGAAAATGCCATTGACCAAATCCGCGAAGCAGCAGATACCATTGGTGTTTTGGTGGGCAGTCCCCAACGCAATGAAAATGAAAAAGGCAAACCCTTGTTCAACAGCGCTTATTTTTTATACGAAAAACAAATCAAAGCCGTGGTGCAAAAAACCCTTTTGCCCACTTACGATGTGTTTGATGAATACCGGTATTTTGAACCTGCTTTTCATTGGCAAGTGGTCCCGTTTAAAGGCAAACAATTGGCCGTCACCATTTGTGAAGACATTTGGAACCTGGGCGACAACCCCCTTTATCGCATTTGCCCCATGGACCACCTGATGGCGCAAAGCCCCGACATCATGCTCAACCTGAGCGCTTCTCCTTTTGATTATACCCACGACGAAGACCGCAAAGCCGTCATCAAAGCCAACGTGCAGAAATACCAATTGCCCCTTTTTTATTGCAATGCCGT
>RDYY01000409.1 GCA_004293505.1 Sphingobacteriia bacterium
GAAGTGGGCACCGATATATGCAAAGACATCAACGAAGCGTTCAATGATGTGGCCAGTTTGCGCGGTACCATTGCGCAAATTGCGGGCGAATTGGGGCTATGGGTTGGGGCTTCGGGTACCCACCCTTTTAGCCATTGGGAAAACCAATTGATCACCGACCATGTTCGGTACAATCAAATAGTAAATGAATTACAAGAAGCAGCGCGCAGCAACCTTATTTTTGGCTTGCACGTTCACGTAGGCATGGAAGACCGCCGCATGGCCATTCACATTGCCAATACGGCCCGCTATTTTCTGCCCCATATTTATGCCCTGAGCACCAACTCTCCTTTCTGGGAATCCAGGGACACCGGCTATAAATCATTTCGCACCAAGGTTTTTGACAAGTTTCCTCGCACAGGCATCCCCGATCATTTTGAAAGTTTTGAAGCTTATGAGAACTATGTCAACCTCTTGATCAAAACCAACTGCATAGACAATGCCAAGAAAATCTGGTGGGACCTGCGGGTACATCCTTTTTTTGGCACGGTAGAATTTAGGATTTGTGATGTGCCCATGACCATTCGGGAAACCATGTTGATTGCAGCATTGTTCCAGGCCATCTGTGCCAAGATCTATAAACTCCGCAGCCAGAACCTCAATTTCATGACCTATCAAAGGTCTCTGTTGAATGAGAACAAATGGCGGGCATCCCGATATGGATTAGAAGGCAAACTGATTGATTTTGGCAAGGAAACCGAAGTAGAAACCAAGGCCTTGCTGTTGGAATTGGTTGATTTTGTAGACGATGTGGTAGACGAATTGGGCAGCCGCGAAACCATTGAGTACCTCCAAACCTTGTTTTTAACCGGAACAGGTGCCGACCGGCAATTGGATGTTTTTCACAAAACAGGCAGCTTGGTCAGCGTGGTGGACTATATCCACGACCAATTCCTGAAGGTCTAACCCTTTTTCCGAACTTTGGGCAGCAAAACCAGCCCAAAAGGAGTCTATCCCCCAGGCACCTAAACCCATTGCCTTGACCGAACAGGACATCATTCTAGGTTGTAGACAACAAGACCCCATTGCGCAAAGGCATTTGTTTGACCAACATGCCGGTAAAATGATGGGGGTCTGTATGCGCTATGCCCAAGACCTGATGGAGGCCGAAGACATGTTGCAAGATGCTTTCATCAAGGTCTTCCAATACATTGGACAATTCAA
>RDYY01000161.1 GCA_004293505.1 Sphingobacteriia bacterium
TCCCCAAACCAAGGTCTTGGATTGTGGGGAGAGTGGGTTGGGCATCCGCCTGTTTACTCCCTTGGCCGCTTTGTCTGACCAAGCTTTGACCATTCAGGGAAGGGGAAGTTTGGTGCAACGCCCCATGGATTTTTTTGACGAGGTCTTGCCCCAATTGGGTGTTGGCGTCAGCACACAGGGTGGCAAATTGCCTTTGCAGGTGAAAGGCCCCTTGCAAGCCCGTAGCATCCAAATAGATGGATCTTTGAGTTCCCAGTTTCTAACCGGATTACTCATGGCTTTTGCTACAACAGAAAACGCTGATGTGGTGATTGAAGTAAAAGACTTGAAGAGCAAACCTTATATAGATTTGACCTTGTCGGTGTTGGCGCATTTTGGTTGGGAGGTTGTACATGAAAACCATACCCGTTTTAGGTTCCAAGCCAGAAAACCCCAACCCGAACAAATCAATTATACCGTAGAGGGCGATTGGTCCGGCGCCGCTTTTTTGTTGGTGGCCGGGGCCATTGCAGGATCGGTCACCGTAACTGGATTGGATGTTTTTTCCACCCAAGCCGACAAAGCCATTTTGCTGGCGCTGGGCGATGCCGGTGCCCGCTTATCGGTACGAGAAGACGCCATTGAAGTATCGGCCCTGCCTTTGAAAGCTTTTCATTTTGATGCGACCGACTGCCCGGATCTCTTTCCGCCCTTGGTGGCACTGGCAGCTTGTTGTTCGGGCAAAACAGTGATTGAAGGCGTCAGCCGATTGGCACACAAAGAGAGCCACCGCGGATTGACCTTGCAAGAAGCATTTGGGAAAATGGGGATTCAAATACAATTGCAAGACGACCTCATGATCATTGAAGGGGGAGAAGCCCAAGGTGGCGAAGTCTTTTCTCACCACGACCACCGCATTGCCATGGCCACGGCTGTATTGGCGTTGCGGGCAAACGGTCCTTTGTCCATTCGCGATGCGGAAGCCATCAACAAATCTTATCCTGCATTTTACCAAGACCTCAAGATGTTGCAGGGTTCCACACACAATAAGTTTTAACTTTCCAGCCATGAATAGTTTAGGGACTTTGTTTCGGGTGTCCATATTGGGGGAGAGCCATGGAGAAATGGCCGGCGTTTTGCTGGATGGTTGTCCGGCTGGTTTGCCCTTGTCTACTGAAGAGTTCATGCCCGATTTGATTCGCCGACAGGGTGGTAACCAAAAAGGAACCACCCCCCGCAAAGAGCGCGATGAGCCCCATTTGCTCACGGGTGTTTTCAATGGCTTCACCACCGGCGCACCTTTGTTGATTCGGTTTGACAACAACAATACCCGCAGCAGTGATTATGACCAACAAAGAACCCACCCCAGACCCGGTCATGCAGATTTTACGGCCCACCACAAATATGGTGGCTTTGAAGATTACCGGGGTGGGGGCCATTTCAGTGGCCGGCTCACGGTAGGGTTGGTGGCAGCTGGCGTCATTGCCAAAAAAATCCTGGCCCTTTCAGGGGTGAAAGTCACCGCCAAAATTTTGTCCATCGGTGGTGAACAAGATCTGGAAAAAGGATTGCAAAAAGCCATTGCTGCCAAGGACAGCATAGGTGGGTTGGTGGAATGCGAAGCCAATGGTTTGCCCATTGGATGGGGGGAGCATTTTTTTGACTCTTTGGAATCTTTGATCAGCCACGCCGTTTTTGCCATTCCCGCCATCAAAGGGATAGAATTTGGTACAGGCTTTGCAGCAGCCCACATGACGGGATTGGAACACAATGATGCCATTGCTTCGGCCGATGGAAAAACAAAAACCAACCACGCTGGCGGAATTGTAGGCGGTATCAGCAATGGCAATCCCTTGGTGTTCCGGGTAGCGGTCAAGCCTACATCCTCCACGCCCCAGGTGCAAAACAGCCTCAATTGGGACACGGGTTTGGCCGAGGATTTTGCCATTCGGGGCAGGCATGATCTTTGCATTGCATTGCGCGTGCCAGTTGTTTTGGAAGCGGTAACCGCCATGGTTTTGGTGGATGCCCAATTGAGAGCTGGTGCTTTGGCACCCATAAAAAAATAAACATGGATTCTGGATTTGTATACCACATTACCACCCCCACTCAATGGGCCGAAGCTTTGGCAGCTGGAGAATACCGGGCCGACACATTGGCTACAGAAGGGTTTATGCATTGCAGTACCTTGGACCAAGTGGAAGGGGTCTTGGGGCGTTATTATGCCCAAGCGCCTAGCCTGTTGCGGTTAAAAATTGAAAGAGAAAAAGTGGTTCCGCCACTGGTTTTTGAATTGGCGGGTTCCATTGATGAAGTTTTCCCCCACATCCACGGCCCTTTGAATTTGGACGCGGTAGTGGCGGTGGAAACAATCAGGTAATTCACTGGTTATCAGCTGGTTATAAGAATTTTGGTATTTTTGGCATGGAATTTGGCTATTGGGGTTACCTAAAACAAATTTTTTACCATGTTCAAATGGCTCCCTTGGCTCATTTTGCTGTTGGCCATTACTGCGCTACAAGCGCCAGTGATTGGTAAAGTATTTGTTTTCAACAGAGATACTCCGCCACCCGTAGACACTTTATTGACCCCGACATTGGACAGCTTTTCCATTGCAAAAGCACTGGATAGTGCGGGAGTCATGGCAAGTTTCGCCGATAGTTTGGGTGAAACACCCCCAGCCGCCAACGCCAAAACCTTGGCCAAAGCCCAGTTTGGGACAGCCAGTTTTTACAGCAAAAAATTTGAGGGCAGAAAAACAACCAGCGGAGAGATCTTTAGGCATGCCCGTCTCACAGCGGCCAGTAACCACTTTCCTTTGAATACCTGGGTGAAAGTGACCCACCAAAAAACGGGAAAGTCGGTGGTGGTCAAAATAAACGATCGAATGCACCCCAGCATGAAGAAAAAAGGGAGAATTGTGGATTTAACCCGTTCTGCAGCCAGTCAGCTGGGCATTTTGGAAGCTGGATTGGCCAAAGTAAAGGTGGAAGTGGTTCAAAAGCCAAAAACCAAGTCTAAAAAAAGAAAAAGATAAACTTATCATAATTTTCCAGAACCGATTGCAAGTCCTAATTTTGCCCAAAGACCAAAAAACCGTTTATGAAGAAATTCTTCTTTTCATTTCTGGCCCTGGTACTCACGGGAACAGTAATCGCCCAAGAGCCCACCAGCTATAAAAAAAGGCCCTCCATCGGTGTCTCATTTTTTCTGAATGACATGTACACCGCTGAACGCATCAGTAAAAGATCTTTGTCTACAGTATTGCAACAAAAATCTTGGGCCAAAGTACAGGAAATGACTCCCGGATTGGCCTTCACTTATGTTGATGGTTTGACCGAAAACATCGATTTCATGGCCAGTCTGGCTGGAACATACACCAAGTACCCTTTTTATCCCAAATCTGGTGTAACCCCGCTTTCAGGTAACCGGTTTTTGTTGGAAGCAGATGCCAACATCAACTTGAAACTCTTGACAGATAAATATTTCTTGGTTCCTTACATCACTTTGGGGGCTGGTGCTTCTATGTACGCTGGAACTTATTTTGCTGCACAAGGAAATACCGGGTTGGGTTTGCAATTTAAAGTGGGAGAAGACTTGTTTGTCAATACCCAAGCTTTGTTTCGCCCCGCCATCTCCGCTTTTGCCGTGAACCACATGGCTTACACAATTGGTATCGTAGCACCATTAAAGGACAGGCCCGTTCCTGCTCCCAGAATGGCGCCTCCACCTCCACCTCCACCTGCACCTAAGGATACAGATGGAGATGGCATCATTGACGAGAACGACAAATGCCCCACCGTGCCTGGCATTGCTAAATACAATGGTTGTCCTGTGCCTGATACAGACGGAGACGGTATCAATGACGAAAATGACAAATGTCCCACCGTCAAAGGCTTGGCCAAATACCAAGGATGTCCTGTACCTGATACTGACAAAGATGGCATCAATGACGAAGAAGACAAATGTGTTACTGTTCCTGGTTTGCCCCGTTACCAAGGTTGTCCCATTCCTGATTCTGATGGCGATGGTGTGAACGATGAAGAAGACAAGTGCCCCACCGTAAAAGGAACAGTCGCCAATTTTGGTTGTCCAGAACTGGGTAAACAATACAATTTTGATAACCGCAAAGTATTGTTCAATACCGGTACTGCAACACTGACCCCTTCTTCTAAGAAAGAATTAGAGAAAGTCGTTAAAGCCCTGAATGAATACCCCAGCTTGAAATTGTATGTTGACGGTCACACCGATAACACTGGTTCTGACAAGATCAATTTGCCCTTGTCCTTGAAGCGTGCCAATGCAGTGAAAGCCTATATTTTCAGCAAGAAAATTGAAGGTGCTCGTTTGATCACGGAAGGATTCGGTAGTTCCAAACCTTTGGAACCCAACACTTCACCCAAAGGACGCACCCAGAACAGGAGGGTTGAATTCCGGATTCAAGAACTTTAGTAGAATTCATATCACTAAAAAAGCCCTCCAATTTGGGGGGCTTTTTTTATGCGCTTGTTTTTAAAAACGAAGCACAGTTTAAAACACCATTCTTCGGCTTTTCTTTTGGGATGCCATACTTAGTGAATGCGGTCGCCCCTCAATTCTATTTCAGACATGATTTTTATTTCAGCTTGTAACCATTCGGCCCACCTCTTGCGAACTTTATCTTTGGGGAAATATCTTTCTGCCAGGGTAATGAAAAGCGTATAATGACCAGCTTCGCTTTCCATGAATTTCCTGTAAAAACGCCGCAAATCTGGGTCTTCTAGCCCCTCGCTCAAGCGCTTGAACCGCTCACAACTGCGGGCTTCAATCCATGGTCAGCAATTGATCCATGAAACGATCGTCTTCATGCCCCCCTTTTTTTTGAAAGGCCAAGAGGTGGTTGACATATGCATCTTTTCTCTGTTTGCCTAAGGCCAAGCCTCGTTTTTCTAATTCAGCCAAGACCAATCTAAAATGCCCCCATTCTTCTGTCACAATGGGCGCCAAAGCTTTGACCACCTCAATTTTATCTGAGTAGCGTTGGATCAAGGAGATGCAAGTCAGGGCCGCTTTTTGCTCGCAATAAGCATGGTCGGTTAAAATGGCTTCTAGTGAAATAGTAGTGAGGTTAACCCAACGCGGATCCGTAGGCAATTGTAAGCCCAAAATGTTCCGGGTATGTTCAGAAACCGAGGTAGACATTGTTTTTTGTTGCAAGCTAAGGATAAACTTGTTGTTCTGTCAAAGCTGTAGATTTGGGCCATGTATGCCGACGATTTTTTACTGGAAAAATTAACGCTTAGAGAGGCAGATGGTGCTTTGCGGTCTCTGAAACTGTCTGCTGCACAAATAGATTTTTGTTCCAATGATTATTTGGGATTGGCCAATCAATCCCTGCTGGGTCAGCTTCCTGCTTTGCCCCAAGGGGCTACTGGTTCTCGTTTGTTGTCGGGCAACCATCCCATTCATGAAAAGGCAGAGGCCCTCATTGCCCAATTTCACCAAGTACCTGCAGCAGTTTTGTTCAATTCTGGCTACGATGCCAACCTGGGTTTGTTGTCGGCCATTGCCCAAAAAGAAGACACCATTTTGTATGATGTACTGTCTCATGCATCCATTCGAGATGGTATCAGGTTGTCGCGGGCGCAATCTTTTGCCTTTCCACACCAGGATCTATCGGCCTTGGAAGAAAGGTTGAAAAAAACAAGTGGGCGCATTTTTGTGGTAACAGAGTCAGTGTTCAGCATGGATGGGGACATGGCTCCTTTGCATGACATGGTTCAATTGTGTGAAAGCCATGGTGCCCATTTGGTGGTAGATGAAGCCCATGCTTTGGGTGTCATTGGTGAGAAAGGCGAAGGGCTGGTGCAACACCTTGGTTTGGCCGACAAGGTTTTTGCGCGCATCGTTACGTTTGGAAAAGCGGCAGGTGTTCATGGTGCCGCTGTGTTGGGATCCAAAAGACTTGCTTCCTTTTTGGTAAATTTTGCCCGATCCCTGGTGTACAGTACGGCACTGTCTCCCCATGCTGTCGCTGCTATTCTGCGCGCGTATGAGGTTTTTCCACTACTGTATGAGGGGCGTGAAAAATTGAAAAATGACATAGATGTTTTTCGCTCTGCGCCCTTGCCATTTGAAAAAATAAATAGCCTGACACCCATTCAAGGGGTCAAAGTAGGAGGGAACCTTGCTGCCCAGCAACTGGCAGCACGTTGTCAAGCGAAAAATTTGGATGTGAGGCCCATTTTGTATCCCACTGTACCCAAGGGCACAGAGCGAATCCGCATCATCTTGCATGCTTTTAATGCGCCAGCAGAATTAAAACTTTTATTGGAGGTATTGACTGGGCCTTATCCTTTCTCAAAATAAGCCAAACTACCACCCACCCAAGTTTTGTCTTGGTTGTACCTTACTCCAATCATTTTACCCTTGCTCAACCTGGCGAGGTTGAAAACGGGAAAGGGCCTTGGGGCATTGGGGGGCCAGAAATAA
>RDYY01000410.1 GCA_004293505.1 Sphingobacteriia bacterium
CAATGGCCAGGCTGTGGTGCGGGAAACCTTTCTTTAGCCAACAGGTTTCTCCAATATCCTACTTAACATAATATTAATTATAAGACAAAAAGAATGAAAAAATCTAGGCGGTCTTTTTTGGCGAAAGCCTCACTGGGATTGGGTTCTGGGCTATTGGCCCGGTTGGGTGCCTCAGCGCATGGTTTGGGTTGGGCCGATGAAAACCAGGGAAACGGCCCCTTGGTGATCTCAACTTGGGATGCCGGGCTGCGCGCCAACTTGGGGGCTTGGAAAATTTTATCGGCTGGTGGATCGGCTTTGGACGCTGTTGAAAAAGGCGTCATGGTGACCGAGTTAGAACAGAATTGTTGTGTGGGTTTGGGTGCCAATCCGGACCGCGACGGCATCGTAACACTGGACGCCTGCATCATGGACCACCAATTCAACTGCGGCTCGGTGGCGGCCTTGGAGCGCATCAAGCACCCGGTGTCTGTTGCGCGCCTGGTCATGGAAAAAACACCCCACGTGATGCTGGTGGGCCCCGGCGCGCAACAATTTGCTCTTTCAGAAGGATTTCCCCTGGAATCGGCCGAATTATCGCCTGCAGCTGCCAAATCCTACCAAGAATGGCTTAAAAAATCGGAATACAAGCCCGCCATCAACCGCGAAAACCTGGAAAACAAGCAAAAACAGCAGGCCAAACAAACAATGGATCCCAATTACAATGATGTACAGCAGACCCGCTATGATGCCGCTCCAGCAAGGCTTTCGGATGGTTCGTGGAACCACGATACCATTGGCATGATAGCCCTGGATGCCCAAGGCAACCTGAGCGGATCTTGCACCACCAGTGGCATGGGCTTTAAAATGCGGGGCCGTGTGGGTGATTCTCCCATCATTGGCTCGGGGCTGTATGTAGACAATGAAGTGGGCGCCGCCGTGGCCACTGGACAAGGTGAAGACATCATCCGCATGAGCGGCGCCCATGCCATCATCGAGCTGATGCGCCAAGGAATGGGACCTCAAAAAGCTTGTGAAGTAGCCATGCAAAGGCTATTGAAAATCAAAGGATTAGAAAAGGCCAAACAAATCCAAGCAGGCTTTATTGCCATTGCCAAAGACGGCAGTTTTGGAGGCTATGGCCTGCAGCCTGGGTTTAGTTTCTCGGTCAAATCGAACAGCCTGGAAAAACTGGTCCCCGCAGGTTTTTTGATCAAACC
>RDYY01000162.1 GCA_004293505.1 Sphingobacteriia bacterium
GTGATGAGTTTTGCGCAGTTCACCTTGGCATCCATGTTGATTGGTTTGTACTTTGGCGAAGCCAAGTTGGGCAGCAGTCCTTTTGTCTTGTTGCGCAATGAAATGGATGCGCCCATTTTTACCCGCCCGGATTATTTGCAATACATCAAGGATGGCACAGGCTTAAATACCTTGTTACAAAATTATTGGATGGTGATTCACCCACCCGTCTTGTTTTTGGGTTTTGCTTCTACCATCATCCCCTTTGCTTTTGCTTTTGCCGGCCTGCTCAAAAAAGACCATGGTTGGACTGTTCCTTCCTTGCCTTGGGCTGGATTTTCTGCTGCTATTTTGGGCACGGGCATCATGATGGGTGCGGCTTGGGCTTATGAAAGCCTCTCATTTGGAGGCTATTGGGCCTGGGACCCTGTAGAAAATGCCTCCTTGGTACCTTGGCTTACCCTGGTGGCTGGCTTGCACACCAACCTCATTTACAAGAGCAGCGGCTATTCTTTGCGCACCACTTATTTCTTTTACTTGATCAGTTTCTTGCTGATCCTGTATTCTACCTTTTTGACCCGCAGTGGAATTTTGGGAGATACCAGCGTACACGCTTTTACCGATTTGGGCATGAATACCCAACTGCTCAGTTTTGTGTTGGTCTTTGCCATTCCAGCTTTTGGGCTTTTGTTTGCCCGCTGGAAAGCCATTCCCACCATTGTCAAAGAAGAAGAAGTGTATTCCCGAGAATTTTGGATGTTCATAGGGGCTTTGGTCTTGTTTTTGTCGGGAGTGGTCATCATTGCCAAAACCTCTATACCGGTTTGGAACAAGCTTTTTGGGACCCAAATAGCGCCCCCCGAAGACCCTGAATTTGCCCACAACCAAATCCAAATATTTGTGGCCATGGTCTTGGGTTTGCTCACGGCATTTACCCAATACTTGAAATACAAAAAAACAGACCGCAAAAATTTTTGGTCCAAGATCCTTTGGCCTTTGTTGATCAGTGTGGCCATTTCCGCTTCCATTTCTATTTGGGGAAACATTGATTATACCAAGAAGGGGCCTGTATTTTTGGCTGCCATCCACTTGGCCATTTTCACCGCTGTGTATGCAGTGGTGGGCAATGCCGCTTTTGTCTGGCTGGTCTTGAAAGGCAAAGTGAAAGCTGCCGGCGCTTCCGTGGCCCACGTGGGCTTTGGTTTGGTTTTGGTGGGCATCCTCATTTCTTCTTCTAAAAAAACTGTCTTGAGTTGGAACACCACAGGGGTAAGCCCCTTGAGTGCTACCGATGAAAAAGGCAATCCCGCCGGCAATCCTGCTGAGAACATTACTTTGTTCAAGGGGGTAGCTACCGATATGGGCCGATACATGGTCACCTATACTGGAGATACCACCAATCCCCGCGACCGCAAACGTTATTTTGAAATCCTGTTCAAAGCCAAAAAAGGCCAAGACAATTTTGCCCTCTATCCCGATGTGATCAAAAACAACAAGGGCATGGAAGGATTTGCGGCCAACCCAGCTGCTCAACACTATTGGCACAAAGACATTTTTGCCTACATCACTTCTTTTCAAGAAAACAAAGGCAACGACACAGCCAGTTTCAGGCCCCGTGACATGCGGGTAGGAGATACGGTTTTTTACAGCAATGGCTTCATCATCTTGAACAAAGTGGTGGTCAATCCCCCTGATCCCAAATCCAAGATTGAAGCAGGGGAGACCAGCTTGTTTTTGGACCTCACCGTCTTGAGCAAGGAGGGCAAACGTTATGCAGCTTCTCCGGGCATTGCCCTCAAAGGCAACCAGTTGCGGGTTTTGCCCGATTCAGTCGTGTCCCAAAGTTTGGTCTTGCAATTCAATAAAGTCATTGACCAAGCCAGCGGCAAATTGGAAATTGGCATCAAAGAAAGTGGTCGCATCACCGACCTCATTACCTTGAAAGTGTATGAGTTCCCCATGATCAATTTGCTCTGGTTGGGCATTGTGGTCATGGTCGTTGGGTTTGTTCTGTCTATCCTCCAACGCCTGCGGGCTGCAAGGGTTACTTTTTCTGGATCAAGGAATTAAGAGAAGAAATTGTAATTTCAACCATGGTTGGTCCTCTCCATACCGCTTTGATGCGCTTTCGCCGGCTGGTTGGGAGCCTAATTTTTTTGTGCTTGGGCAGCATGACTGCCAGTGCACAATCCACTTCCAGCCAAGACACGTTGCGCGTAGAAGCATTCATTACCCCAGCAGGCGATACCATCGGCCAGTCCTATTTACCTGGGGTTGAAGTCATGGCCCGCTTAACAGGAAAATGGAAAGACTATTGGGCCGATTGGACCCGCTTGCGCAATGCCGTATACGTGACCTATCCTTATGCCAAAGCTGCCAGCCGCATCATGAACGAAATCAATGCGCAATTGGTGCACGTCAGCGACAAAAAGGAGCGCCGCCGCCTAATCCATTCCCGCGAAAAAGAATTGAAAAAAGAATTTACCGACAAGCTCACCAAACTCTCCATTTACCAAGGCAAGGTGTTGATGAAATTGATCAACCGAGAGACGGGCAACAATTGTTATGAAATCATTCACGAGTACAAGGGTTTCATGAACGCCGCTTTTTGGCAAACCATTGCAGTGCTTTTTGGCTCCAATTTAAAGCAAGCATATGATCCCATGGGCAAGGATGCCGACATGGAAAGAATCGTGAAGGACGTGGCCAAAATGTATGGCTATCCGGGTTAATCCAAATACTGCAAAAATCTTTCTCTGGGAATCATTTCTGCGCCCAAGCTTTCCAAGTGTTCGGTATAGACTTGGCAATCTATGAGGTCAATTCCTTCAGTAGCCAATTGCTGCACAGCAGCAATAAATGCGTATTTGCTGGCATTGGATACCCGGCTAAACATGCTCTCTCCAAAAAATACCCGCCCCATTTTGATGCCGTACAAGCCGCCCACCAAGGCATTGCCTTGCCAAGCTTCATAACTGTGGGCCCAACCCATTTGGTGCAACTGAACAAAGGACTGGATCAAATCTTCTTGAATCCAAGTGCCGTCTTGGCCTGGTCGGTTCACCAATTGACAATGCCGCATGACTTGTTCAAATTGGCTATTTACTTTGGTCACAAAGGTTTGCTTTTTTTGCAAGACCTGCATGGACTTGGACACTTTTAACTTGTCTGGAAACAAAACAAAACGCGGATCGGGGCTCCACCACAAAGGAGTGGATTCACTGAACCAAGGGAAAATACCAGATTGATAAGCCAAAAGCAAGCGATCAACAGACAGGTCTCCACCCAAGGCCAATAACCCATCCGACAAGGCATCTTGTACAGGTGGAAACCAAAGCTTGTTTGTCAGTACGGGCAACATCTTCCCAGTAAAAAGTCTAATCCAATGATTCTACCGTGGCACCAATGCCACGGTCGGTGATGGCATCGCAAAGCGGCTTAAGGGTTTCGTAATCCCCTTTCTTGACGGCATATTTGCCCTTGAAATGAATGAAGATGGCGCACTGCTCGGCTTGCTCTGGGCTTTGCCCACAGATGTCTACCAAAGTGGCAATGACCCATTCAAAGGTGTTGACTTCGTCGTTCCACACCACCAACGCGTGTCCTGTAGACAAAAGGGTATCGGTGGTTTCCGCTGATTCTTCCCAAGGCTGGGTGCTGTTAAAAATGGGTCTTGACCACATGGTACAAAAATACGAAACCGTGGTTCACCAGCTTGTATTTGCGTATTAACCGTAAAATTTTAGGGAATTATTTTGTCAATTATGCCTGAGCCCCTATTTTTGCACTCCCAATACAGAAAGGGAGCATAGCTCAGTTGGTTTAGAGCATCTGCCTTACAAGCAGAGGGTCCGCGGTTCGAGCCCGTGTGCTCCCACAAGGTCCTCGGTTTACCGAGGACTTTTTTGTTTCCGTCATCTGTATTATTTTCGTCACCCTGGGAGCATAGCTCAGTTGGTTTAGAGCATCCGCCTGACAGGCGGAGGGTCCGCGGTTCGAGCCCGTGTGTTCCCACCAAAAGTCCTTCATGTGTGGAGGGCTTTTTTTATTTTTACCCATGTGCTATTTCAACAGCGTTCATTTGGCCGAAGCGGGCATCGTTTACCTGAATGGGCAAGCCCTATCGGTCCCAACAGAGGGCCAAAGCATACCACTGGGCAATGGATTTGCCTATGGTGAATGGCCTGTGGTCTCATGGTTGAATGCACAGCAAGGTCCCCAAGTGCAAATGGCCCATTGGGAATTTATTCCAGATTGGATCAAGCGCAGTGCAGACCTGGAGGGTTTTCGCAAAAAATACAATACCCTGAACGCCAAATCAGAAACCGTGCTCAGCGGAAAAATGTTTCGGCAAGCTGTTTTGCATTCCCCTTGTTTGGTTTTGTCATCCGGTTTTTTTGAATGGCGACATGTTCAGGGGGAAGGTCAATCCAAACCCAGTGCTTATCCATATTATATTCACGCACCCACAGCACCGGTTTTTTTCATTGCAGGAATCCAAAGAGAATGGGTAGACTTGGAAACGGGAGAGTGTATCACCTGCTTTGCCCTCCTGACCCGGCCTGCCAATGCTTTGATGGCCCAAGTGCACAACAGCAAAAAGCGGATGCCCTTGGTTTTGCCGCAAAGCCAAGCGGGTGCTTGGCTGAATCACCAAAAGAATGAAGACGAAATCCAATCCTTGTTAGAAACAGCAATTCCGGAAGATTTTTTGACGGCTTACCCCGTCCGCAAAGACTTTAGGCAATGGTCAAATCCAGAACAAAGAGAATCCTACGCAGAATTGCC
>RDYY01000411.1 GCA_004293505.1 Sphingobacteriia bacterium
AACGGTATTTATTTGGACGAAGACATCCAAAACGGTGGTAAAACCAATTTCTGCATTGGCACAGCTGGCTATCCCGAAAAACATTTTGAAGCCCCCAACTTGGAAATTGACTTGCAAAGGCTAAAGGAAAAAGTGGACGCGGGTGCCGACTACATCATGACCCAGATGTTTTTTGACAACCAAAAGTTTTTTGACTACGTCAAAGCTTGTCGCGACATGGGCATTACCGTACCCATCATACCCGGCCTAAAGCCCATCACCAACAAAAAACAATTGTCTGTCCTGCCCCGGATTTTCCATGTTGACCTGCCCACCGACCTGTCCAATGCCTTGCTGAAATGCAAGACAGACGCAGATTGCGAGCAAGTGGGCACCGAATGGTTGATCCAACAAAGCAAGGAATTAAAAGCAGCTGGTGTACCGGTGTTGCACTACTACACTTTGGGCAAACCCAAAGTGATTTACAACACAGTAAAGGCTTTGGTATAAGAACACATCCTATTGACTCCGCTGCAAAGGTTTAGTTTTTCCCTTTGAGAGAGGCTTCTAACAAGCCATCAAATTGCTCAATGGTCAAACCCTTGGCAAGGATCCTTTTGTCCTTGTCCAGTAAAAAAACGGTTGGGGTTTTGAAAATGTCATAGAGTTGTCGGTAATTGGGCAGGCCTGCTTTCTCTTCTGCTTGCCGGGCTGCGGCTGTTTGGTACACATGCACCCAATCGGAACTCAGGTTTTTTTCAGCAATGAATTTTTTCCAAGCAGGCAACTCATTCTCATAAATATTAACCGTATACACTTTCAGGTTTTGTGCTGCCCATTTGGCGCGGTAAATAGAATCCAGTCTTGGCAACTCTTCTTTGCAGTGCCCGCAATTGGGGTCATAAAAAACAACCAGCGTATAGGCTGCAGCCATGTCGTAGAGTCCCTTGGTTTTTCCCAAGGTGTCGGTCAGGTTCAATGGGGGCGCGGGATTGCCCAATTGGTTGGCCATCAAACTATACGCCCTTTCGGTAATGGTCTTTCTAGAAGAAGGACTCAAGAGCAGGGTATCGCCCTTGGCATAAAAATTTTCGTAGAGGGAAACAAATACCTTGTCCTGGCCCATGAATTCGGGGTTCATGTATTTGTTGGTGAACTTGGTCAAGAGATAGGGATAAATCTCCTTGCCTGTTCTGGCCATCAACAAAATATTTTTG
>RDYY01000163.1 GCA_004293505.1 Sphingobacteriia bacterium
AGTATCTTCGGTATACCGCAAACCCGAACCATCGCTCCCCCAAAGGGAGAGGAAAGTCCGGACAGTACAGGGCGTCCCACCGGTTAACAGCCGGCCCCGGCGCAAGTTGGGGAGAAAGTGCCACAGAAAATAACTACTTCGGCTGGCCGAAGCAAAGGTGAAAACGTGCGGTAAGAGCGCACGGAAAAGCAGGGTAACCTGTTTTTCGGGTAAACCTTGGGAACTGTAATGCCATGTATAGGATCGCTGGAGGGCGGCCCGCCCAAGATCCAGGGTAGGCAGCAAGATCCTTGCAGCAATGCAAGGGCCAGATAAATGATGGAGTAGGAACAGAATCCGGCTTATGAGGTTTGCGGCATTTTAAACTGTAAGGGCTTGAGAAAAAGAATGTGGCGGCAATATATCTTGGTTTTGGCTTTGCTGAATTTTTGCCAGCAAGGTGTGGCGCAATGCATCCCTGTTACCCTGAATGGCCCCAGGTGCGCCACCGATGGCCCCATCCGCGCCAGTTTTGCCCGCAAGCCTTATCTCACACAATGGTATTACAACAATACCGCAGTTGAATTTGCCATCGTCAATTGGACAACTACTTCTGTCCCCAAAGTAAGTGGCATCAAAACAGATGGAACGGGCCTTCCCCGCATAGGCGGTTCTGCTGGCGTAGCAGTGGACCAAAATGGAGGAATCTATTTGTCTGATACTACTGTGCATGCCGTTTTGCTGTTCAATGCCACCTATCCAAATGGCTTTCCAGTTGCTGGAGGCAATGGTAGGGGCAATGGGTTGCGGCAATTGAATCGCCCCGCTGGTATATCTTTTGATCATTTGGGAAACCTTTATGTGGTTGACCAAGGCAACAACAGGGTCATGCGTTATGCGCAGGGTTCTAACGAAGGTCAAGTAGTGGCTGGTGGATCTACTATAAATGGGCTACAATTGAGTTCACCCGTTGATGTTGCGGTAGACGCTGGCAGTAACTTTTATGTTTCTGATGCTGGCAATCACCGCGTATTAAAATTTTTGCAAACGGGGGGTGCAGCAGAAGTTGTTGCTGGAGGATCAGGACCTGGAAGCGATTCAGCTCAACTGAATAGCCCACAAGGTATTTTTATAGATACTTATGGTAATCTTTTTGTAGCGGACTCTGGCAACCACCGGGTTCAAAAATTTGTACCTGGATTTTCCAAAGGGGCAACAGTGGCAGGGGCCAATGGAAGGGGGAACAATAGTTTTCAGCTGAACCAACCTGCTGATGTGGCCGTTGATGGCTTGGGCAATGTGTTTGTCTTGGACAAAGCCAATCACAGGATTCAGAAATGGGCTCCGGCAGGAGGGGTCAACACCATAGCGGGAAATGCCAACGGTCAGCCCGGCACAGCCAATGACCTATTGAATGCCCCCAGTGCCATGACATTTGATGCTTCAGGAAACCTATATGTTCAAGATGAAAAAAACCTAAGGTTGGCCTATTTTGAAGTCAGTTTCTTGGCCACCACTTACAATGCCAGGTTTCAAGGAAATTATTTGGTGCATGCTTACAATTTTTTTGGTTGCTTGCAAATCAGCAACGTGGTAAATGTATTGGCTAATTTACCCATTAAGGTGGTAGGTAATTTACAAAACTGTGTGGGTGATACGGTTTTTGTTAAATTACAAGGAGCCGGAAATTATACTTGGAGCCCCCAACGCAATGTTCAGCGGGTCAATGATTCAGTTTACTATTTACTGGCCGATAGCACCCGCAATTATTTGGTCACCAGTACCAGTGCCAATGGATGTACCACACAAACCAATGTTTTTTCACAAGTAGGAAACAAAATTCGTGCACGCATCAGTGCTACACTTTGTCAATCACCGGACACTGCCCACATCAAAGTGTCTTTAACTGGTGGAAAAGCAGCCGTCATGCAATGGTTTACCAGCGACACATTTCTGGGAAATGTTTTGCCAGATTGGGACAAATCTGGAGCGGTGGCCTTGGGTGGGAATGGGATAGGAATGAGCCCCGCCCAATTTAATCTGCCAGTAGATATGTTCATGGACAGAAATGGGAATCAATTTGTTGTGGATGCACTGAACCACCGGGTTCAACGGTTTAAACCAGGTGAAATAAATGGTACAACCATTGCTGGTATGGGTGGCGTTGGATCAGGTAACAACCAATTGAATTATCCTACCGGGGTTGCATTGGATGTTGAAGGAAATATTTTTGTCGTAGACCAAAACAACCACCGGGTTATCCGGATTGCACAATCAGATCAATCCATCAGTGTGATCATGGGAGGTACTGGACCGGGTTCAGGTGAACAGCAGTTGTCCTTTCCTTCCCGCATATTTGTTGATGCCAGTGGAATTGTTTACGTGACTGATGCAGGAAACCACCGGGTTGTAAAATGGAACCCCATCACCAAATCTGTTGTTCGAGCAGCTGGAACAGGCATAGCGGGTAACCAGTTTTGGGAATTGTCTAATCCCCAAGGGATGTGGGTAGACCAGAACAGTACTTTGTTTGTAGCAGATGCAGGCAATCACCGCATCATGATGTATGCCAAAGACAGTTTGGTGGGATACCCCATTGCTGGTGGCAGGGGAGCAGGAACAGATTTTAGACAATTCAATAACCCAACTGGTATTTGGGGTGACCAAGCCAGTAATTTATACATTGCAGACAGGGGGAATCACCGCATTCAACGATGGGCATTGTTTGATACTGCAGGGGTGACTGTATTGGGCACTCAGCTGGGAAATGCTGGTTCTGGTCTGCAACAACTGAATCAACCCACTGCTTTACACGTTGATTTAACTGGAAAGTTTTGGGTGGTTGATTCACGCAATCACCGCATTCAGCAATACAACATTAAACAGGGTACAGACAGCTTGTTTTTTGCTACCAAGTCTGGCTTATATGCTGCCAGGGTTTCGTCTTTTGATGGGTGCACTACTGCTTCAAATTTTACAGAGTTCTCTGTTCAACCCAATATCCAATTACAAGCAGAAAAAACAAGCTTTTGCGTGGGCGGGTCCAGCTTTTTGAAAGCAAGTTCAGACAGTGGATTGGTGTTCAATTGGCAACCTGCGCTGGGGTTGAACCAAACCACTGGCGACTCGGTAATGGCCACACCACAGCAATCAACCCTTTACACTGTTACCACCACAAAGAGTGGTTGCAATGGCAAAGCAGAAGTGTTGGTAGTGGTCAATCCCTTGCCACAAACCCAATTAACAGGCGAATTTTGCTTGAATGGCCAAGAATTGAAGCTGAGCAGTACGCCTTTTGCACAACAAGTGCGGTGGCAATCAGGCAATACCTTGTTGCGCAGAGATTCCACCACATGGCTGTCCAATGGGGCCACCATTGCTGGAAGCTTAACGGGTGGACCTGATTCCAATCAGTTGGGCCGACCCAGTTTTGTTTTTGTAGACAAAAATGGCAATACCTACATCTGTGACCAATGGAACCACAGGGTACAAAAATGGGTGCCGGGTGCTGCTTTTGGAACAACTGTTGCCGGTGGAAACGGTGCAGGCAATGCCCCTGACCAACTAAAAAATCCTTTGGGCATTTATGTGGACGATAAAGGCGTCGTATATGTAGCCGACACAGACAACGACCGGATCCAGCGTTGGGCACCCGGAGCCAAATTTGGGACAACTGTTGCGGGTGGCAGGGGCAGGGGCATTGGTCCAGAACAGCTCTCTTATCCTGCTGCTGTCCTTTTAGATGCTTTTGGTAACATATTCATTGCCGATGCCCTCAATGCACGGGTACAAAAATGGAAGCCAGGTGCATTTTTTGGCACAACGGTAGCTGGCGGTAATTTTGGCGGTGGTGATTCCTCCCAATTGAGTGTTCCTTTGGGCATAGCTTTGGATGCAAGGGGTAACCTATACATTGCCGATAGCCAAAACGACAGGATCCAACGTTGGGCTCCCGGAGCCAAATTTGGTACAACTGTAGCAGGTGGACGGGGCAGGGGATTAGGTAGTCAACAGTTAAATTTCCCCATCAATGTTGCCTTAAAAGATGATAATACGCTGTTGATCACAGAAAGCAACAACAGCAACCGAGTTAAATTGTGGCGGTTGGGTGCAACAGCGGGTACCGTGGTTGCAGGTCAATCTGGGGCTGGATCTACGCCCAATCTGTTGAATGCGCCCGGCAATGCCACAACAGACACACAAGGACGGCTTTACGTTTCCGACATGAATAATTTTCGTGTCTTGCGGTTTTCTTTTGCTGACACCAGTTGGGCCTTCAAGCCCACCCAAAGAGGGGCTTATTCTTACCAAGCCACATCAGCTGCAGGTTGTGTAGCCGCGCCAGTTTTGTTTTCTATTGACAGTGGGTTTATTCCTTCACCACCCATCGTAGCCGATAGCAAATACTGTTTGAATGATCCTGCAAGGCCTTTGCAAGCAACAGGCGATAGTTTGGTTTGGTTTGCTTCATCATCAGGTGGAACGGGATCGGCCATCGCCCCCTTGCCCAATACCAGGGTGGTGGGCAAGTCTGAGTTTTGGGTGGCCAGGACCAACGCTTTACAAACCTGTACTTCAGTTCGGGAAAAAATAACAGTAACCGTTAATCCTTTGCCTGGCGCCCGTTTAAGTGTACAAACCAAGAACCGGTTGTTGCCAGGTGACACCACTTATCTGTTGGTTAAATCCGATACCCTTAAATCCATCAGTGAGGTTAGGTGGTTTAAAAACAGTGCCTTTCAGCCGCAAA